>JACRNP010000104.1 GCA_016234845.1 Deltaproteobacteria bacterium
CACCGACGTCGCCTGCTGAGACGCGCTCGCCGCCTGGTCCTGGATCACCGACGTGATGCTCGAGGAGAACGACCCCACCCCGGCTCCCGTCTCCTGGATCTGACGAAGCACCGTCCGCAGGTTCTCCGCCATCGCGTTGAACGCCCGCGCCAGCGCGCGGACCTCGTCGACCCCCTTCTCGGAGACCTGCTCCCGGAGCTCGCCGGCGGCGATCTTTCCCGCGCTGTCGATCACCTTGTTGATGTCGGAAGTCATCCGCCCGATGAACGACCGCGCGCCCAGGACGGAGAGGACCAGGAGCAGCCCCCCCACCAGGACGACGCTCAGGGCGAGACGGTGCAGCACCGAGTCGACGTCCCTGTAGTTCACGCCGAGCTGCACCTTCCCCCACTGCTTCCCGGAGATCGCCACCGGCAGCGTGAGCTCGAGGACCCGGTTCCCCTTGTAGGCGACCACCCGCTCGCTGATCGCCGACTCCTTCCGGACGGCGGCCGCGCCCCCGGCGGCTGCCGCCGCCTCGGCCTTTTTTCCCTCCTGCGCGTGGTCCGAGTGCGCCACGACGGTCCCGTCCTGGTTCGTGACCGCGGCGAACGAGACGACCGGCTCCTTCGCCGTCACCTCCGTCACGTAATTCCTCAGGTAGACGTAGTCGTAGAGGACCAGGTGCTCCGCGGCGACCGCTTCCATGGCCCCCGCCAGCATCCGCCCGTGGTTCTCGAGCATGTTTTCCAGGGCGTCCTTCGTGCGCAGGTAGGAGAACGCGGTGACCACCAGCATCACCGACATCACCAGCACCGCGAACGTGACGACGATCCTCGTGGACAGGCTGTTCCAGCGCATCGATTCTCTCCCCGATCGGTTGGTCGGCTACTCTTTCAGGAGCGTCATGGCGCGGATCAGCTCCGCGAAGTCCTTTTTCCCGGTCGCGATGTACCGGTCCGCCCCCAACGCGGACAGCGCGGCCTTCCCCCCCGGGTCCGCTCCCAGCCCGAGGAGGGCGCTCTCTACCGACTTGACGGTCGCTGCGGCGGCCCCCTTCCGGAACAGCAGCGTCCCGTCGGGGTACAGCCCGGATTTCTGGAGGACGACGATCCGCTCGCGCACCTGCGGATCGGACCGGGACAGTTTCTCGAGGTCCTGGTCCTTCACCGACGCGCCGTCGGCACCCCCGTTCATCACCTTCATGACGGCGATGTCGTGCTTGCCGGAGTACGAAACGGTGCCGAAGAAGGAGTCGGGGGCCAGCTTCTTCGAGACGAGGAGGGCGCGCGGGAAGAGGTGCCCGGCGGATGTCCCCTTCTCCACGTAGTCGAAATGCTTTCCCTTGAGATCCTCGATCCGCTTGAGGCCGCTATCCTTCCGGACGATGAGGCACCCCCGGTACCCCGAAACGCCGCCCTTCTCGGGGCGCGCCACCGGCGTCGCACCCAGGTCGCGGACGGCCCGGGCGCCTCCCGCGCTCCCCAGGATCGCCGCCTGGATCTCGCCCGAGGCGAGTTTTCCGAGGACCTCGGGGTACGAGGTGGAGGGGTGGAACTCGACCGGCCTCCCGATCTTCACCGACAGGTAATCCATCAGCGGCTGGTACTTCTCGACCATCGCCTTCGGCCCGGCGGAGGTCGACCTGCCCCCGATCTTCAGGGGAGTCTTGTCCTCCGCGCGGGAAACCGCCGCGGCAAGCAGCGCGATGCACACGATCGTCGAAGCCCGGAAGACGAGACGGAAGCCTTTCATCGGATTTCCTCCATGGGTATGGTCGACAAGCCGTGCGGATGCACCGCCCCCCCCGACCCGCTACTTCCCTTCCATCCGCTTGACGAGTTTCGCGAGATACGAGAAGTCCCTCTTGTCCGTCTCGATGAACCGGTCGGCGCCGATGCCGTCCAGGGCGGGCTTCCCCTCCCGGACCTTCGCGAGTTCGAGGAGCGCCTTCTTCACGGCAGTGGTCAGCTCGGCCGGCGTCCCCTTCCGGAACAGGAACGTTCCGTCCGGAAACGACCCGGACTTGTGGATCACCGCGAGCTCGGCCTTCACCCGCGGATCGGACTTCGCGAGCCGATCGTATACGGTGTCCTTTACCGCCCCGCCGTCGACCTCCCGGTTCAGCACCTTGGCCAGGGTGATCTCGTGCCTTCGCGCATCCGCTGTCCTTCCGGACGACGACGACGCCCCGGTAGCTGGAGACCTCGCCCTTCTCGGGACGGGCCAGAGGCTCGGCCCCGACCGTCCGGATCGCCTCGTACGCCTTGAAGCTGCCGAGGACGCCGCCGTCGATCTGGCCGGACTTCAACTCCTCGATGATCTCTTCGTACGAGTTCAGCGGGTGCACCTCGAACGGCCTCCCGGTCTTCCGCGCCAGGTAATCCATGAGCGGCTGGTACTTTTCCACGAGGACCCGCGCGCCGTCGGACGGCATGATCCCGATCCGGACCGGATTGCCGTCCGCCGCCCCCGCCGTGCCGGCCGCCAGCATCGCGATCGCCAGCGCGACCGCCGCGAAAAACCTCCCGTTCCCGCGCACCGATCGTTCGGTTGCCTCTTTCCGTATTCCCATTTCCCGTTCTCCCCCCCGTTCCACGCTACTTTTTCGCAAGAGCCGCGATCCCACGCATTACCGACTCGTAATCCTTCGCGGGCGACGGGATGAACCGGTCCGCTCCCAACGCGTCGAGTGCCGGCTTCGCCTCGGCAACCTTGTCCATCCCGAGGAGCGCTTCCCGCGTCGCCTTCTCGAGATCCGCGGCAGCGCCCTTCCGGAACATGACGTTTCCGTCGGGGAACGGCTGGGAAGTCGCCATGATGACGATCTCCTTCTTCACCCGCTCGTCCGATTTCGCCAGCTTGTCGAACACGCTGTCCTTCACCGTCCCGCAGTCGGCCTGCCGGTCGAGCACCTTGTAGACGACCACGTCGTGCTTCGTCGATGACGTCACCCGGGAGAAGAACGTGTCGAAGTCGAGTTTCCTGTCCTTGAGGAGCTTCCGGGGGAAGAATTTCCCCACCGAGGCGCTTCCGCCGTTTGAGTCGAACGTCTTACCCCTGAGGTCTTCCACCTTCTTCGCGCCGCCGTCCTTCCGGACGATCAGGTACCCCCGGTACGTCGAGACGCCCCCCTTCTCCGCGCGGGCGGCCGGGACCGCCTGGCCGTTGCGGATCGCCTCGCTCCCCGCGATGCTCCCCAGGACGCCGACGTCCGCATCGCCCGTCTTCATCAACGCGAGGATGTCGTCGTACGATTTCACGGGCCGGACCTCGAACGGCCTGCCGACCTTCCTCGACAGGTAGTCCATCAGCGGCTGGTACTTCTTCAACGTGATGTCCACGGATTCCGAGATCGTGACGCCGAACCGGACGGGCCCCTGGCCGGCCGCGATGGCCGACCCTCCGGCCATCGAGAGAACAAGGACCGCCGCCAGGACCACGGCGGCCCCTGCCGCCCGCTTTCCATCCCACTTTTCCATGCCCCCTCCTTACGTTTCCGAATGATTTCGTCCCGCCCCCCTAATACAGAAGGCAGATCCCCCGTTCGGTGATCCCCACGGCCCACGGCTTCTCGCCCTCCATCCGGTCGCGCAACGCCGGGGGCACCGGACGGATCTCCCGCGCGGAGAGCGTGACGGACCCGACGATCTCGCGACACCGAACGTCGCGGGGAGGTCCCAGGCGTCCGAGGTGCACCACGTACCGGCCGCGGGACGCCTCCTCGTCCGTTTCCTCCACGCGCACGACGTCCCGGCAGTCGTAGCCGCGGACCGCGTCCCCCACGTCGAGGACGAGGATTTCCAGGGGCGATGTCATGGGTTGAGGCACATCGACGGCGCCAGCACTCCCACGAACCGGCCGCCGCGCGTCACCGTCCCCTCGAACAGGCGCGCCCGGGACGGGTCGAGCGACTCGAGGACGGGAAGGATGGACGAGGCGGCGAGTTCCCACACGTCCTCGACGGAATCGACGAGGAACCCGGCCTCCCTCCCCCCGTGCTGGAGGACGACGATCAGCTTTCCTTCCGTGGTCGTACCCCGGGCCGACGATGTCCCGAGGATTCGCCGCAGGTCGAGGACGCAGAGCACCTCGCCCTGGCAGTTCATGAGCCCGAGGACCTCGGCCGCGGCGCCGCTCACTTGAGCGATCGGAGCGGGCCGGAGCACCCGGCGGACATGCGCGAGATCCACGGCGTACCATTCGGATCCGAGGGAACAGACGAGAAACGAGCGCGCGGGGCCGGCATCCTCCTCCCGTTGCGGGCCGGAAGCCTCTGCGGCCGCGGAAGCCTCGCGGAGGATCTCCTCGCGGCTATCGTCCAGCGGCGACGACTCGATCGGGATCGCCATCTCCGGTCACCTCGCGCGGCGTCATGACCCAGAGGGTCACCCGGTGTATCGGCGATTTCCCCTTCGATCTTCAATGCCTGTGCGAAAAAAATTCCCCCGGTGCGGGGCGATGAATCGGGACGAGGACGGAGGCGCTACTGCGCGACCTTGTACAGGCAGCCGCAGATCACGTCGATGTCGCTTTCCGTGAGCTCCGGGTAGTTCCCGCAATAGAATCCGCACCGATCGACGAACATCGTGGCGGGAAGTTCGTACCGTTCGGACACATAGCGCCGGTAAAACGGCTGGTTCTGGATGTTCCCGGCGATGATCGGCCGCACCTCGATCCCGGCTCCGGAGAACTGGTTCAGGTAGTGCTCCTTCAGCCGCTCGTCCCGGCACAGCACGGGGAGGGCGAACGGGGAGAGGCGGGAGATGTGGCCGTGCCGGATGGGGATCAGGTCCTCGTTCCCCTCGACGATCTTCTCGATCTGGAGATGGTTCCGTTCGCGGATCCCTATGTTCTCGTCCAGGAACCGCAACTGCTCCGTCCCGAGGAATCCGGTGATCTCCGCCGGGCGGAAGTTGAACCCGAGGTCGTAGAACGTGTATTTCGCCTGCAGTTCGTTCGGGACGTTGAACCGTTTCCTCCACTTCAACTGCTTCACCGCGGAAAGGTTCCGGTCCCAGCCGTTCGCCCGGACGATCCGGAGCATGTCGGCGAGGTCGTCGTCGTCCGTGGCGACCATCCCCCCCTCGATCGTCGACATGTGGTGGGCGACGAAAAAGGAGAAGGTGGAGGCCAGCCCGAAATTCCCTCGAGCAGAACGATCCCGGAGTCGGCGCACGACGCGCGGATCGCGTCGAGATCCCCGGCGAACCCGAGGGCGTTCGTGATGAACAGCGCCTTGAGCTTCGAGGTCCGGGTCCGCTCGGCGAGCGTACCGGAGGTCACGTTCAATGCGGACGCTTCGCAGTCGACCGGAACGGGAACGAAACCCATCTGGAGGATCGGCATGACGTTCGTCGACCAGGTGAGCGCGGAGAACCCCACGCTCTCCCCCTGCGCGATCGTTCCGAGGTTGCGGAGCCCCTGCATCAGCGCGAGGTTCGCGCTCCCGCCGCTGTTGAACAGGACGGCCTGGGACCGGCCCTGGCGCTTCGCGAACGCCTTCTCGAACTCGACGCACCGCTCTCCCATGCTCAGCTTGCCGGCCTGCAGGATGAACTCGGACAGGGCCTTCCGGGTCTCGTACTCCCGGAAAAACGTGTTCTTCATCAAAGGAATCATGGCGCGCGGGTCCCCCTCTTCCGTTCCCGGTATTCGGCGACGGTCCTCGCGATCCCCTCCTCCAGCCCGATCCGGGGGCGGTATCCCAGGCCGGTCATCCTTTCCACGTCGAGGCACTTCCGCGGCATTCCGTCCGGCTTCGAGGGATCCCAGAGGATGGTCCCCCCGAATCCGGAAATCCGCGCGACCATCGCTGCCAGCTCCCGGATGGACACGTCGAACCCGCTGCCGACGTTTACGATCTCGGGGGGATCCGGATGCGTCATGAGGAACAGCGCGGCGTCGGCGAGATCGTCCACGTGCAGGAACTCCCTCCGCGCCGATCCGGTGCCCCACACGGCGACCTCGCCTTCCCCGCCGTCGACCGCGTCGACGAACTTCCGGACCAGCGACGACAGGACGTGGGCGTTCCGCGGGTCGAACGAATCGTTGGTGCCGTACAGGTTGCACGGGATCGGGCTTACCCCCTTCATGCCGTACTGCCTCCGGTAGCACTCCATCATCTTCACGCCGGCGAGCTTCGCCACGGCGTACCCTTCGTTCGTCGGCTCCAGCTTCCCGGTCATGAGGTGCTCTTCCCGCATCGGCTGGGGACACTCCCTGGGGTAGATGCAGGAGCTCCCGAGGAAGCAGAACCGCTTCACCCCGGCAAGGAGCGACTGGTGGATGACGTTGCACTGGATCATCAGATTCTCGTACAGGAATTCGCCGGGGTGTTCCATGTTCGCCATGATCCCGCCGACCCGCGCGGCCGCCAGGAACACGTATTCCGGCTTCTCTTCCGAGAAGAACGCGGCCACCGCCCGCGCATCCCGCAGGTCGAGCTCCCGTTTCCCCCGAGCGAGGACGTTTCGATACCCTTCCGCGAGCAGACGGCGTTGGATTGCGGAGCCGACCATCCCGCGGTGCCCGGCGACGAAAATCTTTCCCGATTTCTCCAAGAGGATCTCCTGTTCCACGATCCGTCCCGGCGGTTCCTTCGCCGCGGCGCCCTGCGATATAGTAAACCATCCCGAGGAAACCTGGAGATCCCATTGGCACGCTGGCTCAGGAACATTCGCATCCGCCGCAGGGTGCGCGAGGTCTTTCGGGCGCCCCTCCCCTGCGACCCGCGGACCGCCGAGCTCCGATTCCGGGTCGCGCTGGCCGCGGCGAGGTCATCGTACCGTCGGATCATCGAGGCCGCCCCCCCTCCCCCCGGATTCGTCCATCCCCAGTGGGAGGAGAATACCCGGGAGGTGGAAAACTACTTCCTCGAACGGTTCGACATGTCGTTCATGGCCCACCCCCGCGTTGACGGAACGATGGTGTTCACGAACGGCGCCGTCCACGAGACGGAATGGCCATTCGTGGCGGGATGGCGTCCCCCGGACACCGTGCGAAGGTGTCTCGGAAACGGACTGAACGACCATTTCCTGTCGGGGAAGCTCGGGACCGCGACCCTGATCAACTCGGCACACCAGTTGTACCACCTCGCCCGCTTCGAACGGTTCCGCGGGGAGCGGATCGAGCAGGTGAGGTCCGTGGTCGAGTTCGGGGGAGGGTACGGAAACCTCGCCCGCCTCTTCCGGAGTTTCGATGAGCGATCCCGATACACGATCGTCGACCTTCCGCTGTTCAGCTGCATCCAGTACGTGTATCTCTCGACCGTCCTCGGCCCGGAGGCCGTGCGCCTCGTCACCGGGGCGGAGACTCCCGCCGCGGACGGGTGGGTGGAGTTGGTGCCGATCAACCTTCTCCCCGACCTTCGCCGGAACGGGGAGTTGTTTGTCAGCACGTGGGCATTGAGCGAGAGCCCTCCGGCGGCGTACGAACTCGTGCGGGAGAGGGACTGGTTCGGCGCACGGGGGATCCTCCTCGCGTATCACGAAGGATGGACGCCCTGGAATACGGAAGAGATGACCCGTGGACTGCGGGAACGGTTCCGCCGCGTGGAAACGGCACCCCTCGATTTCCTCCCCGGCAGCCGATACCTACTTGCGACCGGAAGGATCGGCCAGGGGGGAAACGATCAATGACGGGCGCTCCCCCGCGGAACATCCTGATCATCCAGTTGGGAGATATCGGGGACGTCGTCCTCGCCACCGCGTCGTTCCGGGCCCTGAAGGATCGCCTGCCGGATTCCCGCGTCCACGCGCTCGTCCGGAAAGGGTGTGGAGCGCTCCTGGCCGCCGACCCGAACCTGAGCGGAATATTCGAATCGCGCCGGGGCGGCGGACCGCTCTCGGACGTCGCGAGGGAGAATCTCGCGCTGGCCAGGAGCCTTCGAAACGAGCGGTTCGACATGGTGATCGACCTGCGGACCGGCGACCGGAGCGCCATCCTCGCGCTGATCGCACGGGGGACGGAAAAGGTCGCCTACGGCGGCGACGGTGCATTCTGGAGAAGGTTCGTCTACACCCGGTTGTTCGGCCGCCTTGCGGAGGCGCCGCCCCCCGCCCATCCGGGAGCCGACCAGTCGCTGCGGATCCTCCGGGCGGCCGGGTTCGACGTCGGGAATTTCCTCCCCCGACTGCACGTATCCGGCGAATCGGATGCGGCCGCGATGGGGATCCTCTCCGCCGCCGGCATACCCGCGGGAACGCGGATTGCCACGATCAACCCGTTCTCCCGCTGGAAATACAAGGAGTGGGGGCACGACCGGTGGGCCGAAGTGATCACGGCGCTCGGCGAGCGGCACGGACTGTTGCCGGTGCTGGTCGGATCGGCGGAGGAGTCCCGGGAGGCGGCGGAGATCCTGCGGATGGCGGGCGGAACGGGTAGGTCGATCACCGGGAGGACGTCCCTCGGAGAGCTCGCCGCGGTGCTGCGGAGAAGCACGCTGCACCTGGGCGTCGACAGCGCGGCGCCGCACATGGCATCCGCGCTCGGAACTCCCACGCTCACCATCTTCGGGCCTTCGGACTGGCGGGCGTGGGTCCTCCAGGACGATCTCCATCGCGTCGTCGCGCCGGACATGCCGTGCGTCCCCTGCAACATGGAAGGGTGCGACCGGAAGGGGCGGAGCGTCTGCCTCGAGGAACTGCCGTCGGACAGGGTATTGCGGGCGGTCGCGGACATGTTGCCCGCGGCGGCCCTTCGTCTACATCCGCGGCCCGATGACTCCGAGCGATGACAGCACGGTCTCGAACCGCATCTCCCAGGTGTGCTCCGAAAGCGCCCGCCGGCGCCCCGCCCGCCGGATGGCGTCTGCCTCCCCGGGGTTCGCGAGCAGCCAGCGCACCTTCGCGACGAGGTCCTCGACCCCCCGGTAGGTGACGATCTCCTTCCCGATCTCGAAGAACCGGTCCAACTCGTCGCAATGCTCCGTCAGGTAGAGCCCTCCGCTCATCGGGACCTCGAAATCCCGCCCCTTCAGATGGAACGTGTCCTTGTGCCCCGCGACACCGCCGAACCCGAGGTTGATTCGGCTCCTGGAGTATGTCCGGACCATCTCCTCCGTCGGAAGGGGGCCGGACGGCCACCCGGGCCCGAACGCCTCGACCCGTATCCCAGCGTCCCGAAGCGCCCCGATGACCGCCGGCCGGTTTTCGTAGCATTGCCCGACGAAGGAGACGTCGATCGCGTGTTCCGCCTCGTACGGACGGTGAATTTCCGGGTTCGCCCCTTCCGGCAGATACAACGGGATCGCCCCTTCCACGCAATATTTCTCGAGTGCGTCCCGGGTGCTCGTCCAGCACAGGTCGAAGTGCCGGCAGATGTCCCGGACCCCCATCGCAAGCCCGCCGCGTACCCGGCCGACGAACGACTCCTTGTCGTTCAGGGCCAGGTTGACCATCGGCGCCCCGAGGTTCGACAGCTCCCGCACGGTCTCCGGCGTCACCAGCCCGCCGGACAGGTAGGTGAAAATGAAGCCGAGCGGCCGCTCCTTCGAAAGCGCGCGCGCGAATCCGAGAAGGTCCCGGTTCATTTCCGCCTTGAGCTTTTTCTCCCAATCCCGGCTTCCGTGGTCGAACCGATCCCGCCAGTCGTAGCACACCGCCTCCCCGAACTTCCCCAACGCCGGCAGGAACGCGGTGCGTTCCCAGTTGAAGTCGTGGAAGATGGCCAGGGTGCGCAAGGACCCGCGAGGGACAACCGGGAGGCCGGGATGCCGGTTTTTCGCCGCCCGCCGGATCGCGTCCGGGTCGGGCACGGAAAGACCGCGACGGACGAACTCCTGGTGGTAATGCTCCCGCTCCCTCTCGAGCCGGCGAAGGCTGCGCCAGGCGCGGAACGCTTTCCGGTAGGGCCGGAAAGGATCGCTCATCGGTGGATGGTGTAGAGCCGGGGGCCCATCGACTTCTTCTCCATGTCGTTCATCATGTTCAACGCGTGGCCGGCGTCCAACGCCGGGATGGAAAACCGTCGGGAGAGGTCCGCGCACACGCGGAGGGCCCCTACGCCTGCTCCCACCAGGCACAGGTCCGCATCCGGCGGAACCGTCCGCAGGACATCGTCCCGCATCGAGTCCCAACGGGTCGCCACATAGGACGCCGGGATCGGAACGGGGGCCAGCGAGGGGCGGGACGACAGGGCGGAAAACCACGCTTCGCACGAAACCATGTCGATATCCGAGTTGAGGATGCAAACCTTGCGGCCGTCCACGGCGGCCGCGAAGGCGCGCGAGGTGAGGTACGCGTACACGACATAGAACGGGATGTAGTTCGTTTCCGACAGTCGCACTCCGTGCGCCTGGAGGAACTCGAGGAATCGCACCGCGCCATCGTCCCCGGACCGTTTCCAGAATGCGGGGAACCTCCGCCGCACCGGCCCGATGTTGCCCGGAAACACCAGCGGCGCAAGGAGACCGGTTCCGGCAACGTACCGGAGATCCCCGGCATGCGCGGGGATGTTTTTCCGGATCGCCTCGACCGATTCGGCCTGTTCGTAGAGTCCGTTGCATCCCAGGGAAAGACCGTAGAACGCATACTCCCCGTCGGCAAACCGGACTACGGGCGTCCCGATCCGCTCCGACATTCCCTTCCGGACGCGTTCGGCCAGCATGGCGACGCAGGCATCGCCCGATGGAACCGCGTCGTGGAGGAGGCAGCTCTCCTGCTCCCGCATCCCGGCGCCGAACCGGTCCAGCACGGGACGATTGTCGATCCCGGTCACCGCCAGGGCATCGAACCGGAACCGCGGCGAACCGGTGAACCGCTCGGGACCCGGCCGGTCATCTCTCCCGGACACTTGCGCCTCCTTGGGCGGAAAGGTCGGCTTTCCTCGCCAGGACCGCGACGCCTGTCCCGGAATACAATCGGGCGACCGGACGGGCGAGCCAACCCATGAATGGAACCTCCCGCATCCTTCTTTTCACGTATTCGGAGTGGTACCGCTTTTCCTTCAGCACGGCGAAACCGAACCGTAAGAGAATCCCCCGCAACGACTCCGGGGTGAAATGGAACTGGTGATACGGCAGATCCCAGTCCCTCCATGCTCTTCCTTCCTTCATCGCGTCCGTCCCCTCGTGGTTCGGGACCTCGACGACGAGGATCCCGCCGGCGGACAGCCACTTCCATGCGAACCCCAGGGGGACCCGCGGGTCCCGCGTATGCTCCAGGGAGTGCCACATCGTTACCACGTCGACCGATCCCGGCTCGAACAGATCCTCCCGCAATTCGCCGGTCTTCACCGCGATCCCGAGCGTCTCCCGCACCGAGGCCGCCGCGTCGTCGGAAACGTCGAATCCCGCGACGTCGTATCCCCGGAGGCGGCAAGCTTCGAGGAAGTATCCTCTGCCGCTGCCGATGTCCAGTACCTTCCCGGCGCTCCGGTACCTTCGGAAGAAATCCACCCGGTGGCGCTCCTGGGAGAGGCGTCGGCGCATCCCGTCGGATCCGGGGGGAAGGACGTGTTCATAGTGGCTCACGAAGTAGCTTTCGCGGTACAGCTGGCCGAGTTCGGCGGGATCCGGCCTGGGGTCCAGGACGCCGAGCCCGCACCCCGTGCACTTGTGGACGGACCATTTTCCGTCGCTCATCAGCGGCACGCGATCCGTCCCGCCGCACAGAATGCACTCACCGGGCGCCTTCTCCATCGGACCCCGACCTCACCCCTCTCCCAATTCGCGGATGGCGACGTCATATATCGCGCGATACCGCTCCATCCTCTCCAGTGCGCGCGCGCGATCGCACAGAAAGGGAACGGCAAGCCGGGCGAGAAATATCCTTCGCCTCGCCCTGCGAACGTGCGCCCGTGCGATCTTCCGGACGGTTTCCGGCCGGTAATGCTTGCGGCAGAACAGGTACTCCGCCGCAGCCTTTCTCCGCCAGACGTCCGCGGGGAGCGTTCCCCGCTCGCTCTTTCCGCCGTGGTGCAGGATGACCGCGTCGTCGACGTGACCGATCCGGTACCCTTCCTTTCGGATCCGGAGGCAGATGTCCTGGTCTTCCCCGTACAGAAAGAACGCCTCGTCAAATCCTCCGAGCTTCCGCATGAGATCCGACCGGACGATCTGGCATGCGCCCATCACGCAGGCGATCTCCCCCGGGAGCCCCGACAGCTCCCCCGCGGTCCGCTTCTGGCCCGGATAACTGCGCGACACCGTGTCCTGACGCGAACCGTCCGGGTTGTTCACCGTGGGCCCGGCAAGCCCGACCCGCGGATTCGCTTCCATCCAGGCATGCATCCTCCGGAACGCCCCCGGCGTCGTCTCCGTATCCGGGTTGAGCAGGACGATGTAGCGGCCGGCGCACTCCCGGAGGACCTGGTTGTTCGCGGCCCCGAATCCCCGGTTCTCCCGGTTCTCCACGAGGCGCACCCACGGGAACGCCCCGCGGACGAGGGCGGCCCCGCCGTCCGACGAGGCATTGTCGACCACGAACGCTTCAAGCGATACCCCGACGGACGCGCGCACCGATCGCAGGCACGCCTCGATGAGGTCAGCCGTGTTGTAGGAAACGATCACCACGGAGAGGTCCGGCGCCTGGATGCCCGTCACGGGAAGCCCCCGGCTGCATTTCGCTTCGAGGCGATCACTTCTTCGTACACCCCTCCCACCGCTTCCGCCAGGCGGTCCCAGCCGTGAAGCGATGCCATCCTGCGTCCCGCCTCGCCCATCGCGACCCGGCGCTGCGGATCGAGCAGATGGACGATCTTCCCCGCCGCGTCGTCGGCGTTCGTCCGGTCCGGGAGGATATAACCGCTCACGCCGTCCTCGACCAGGTCCTTCGCCCCGACGTTCCCGCTCACGATCACCGGCAGCCGGGACGCCATCGCCTCCAGGACGACCATCCCGAAGGTGTCGAACGAAGACAGCAGCATGAACAGGTCGGAGGCGAGGTAGTACGCCTCCACCCCCTCCGCCTGCGTCCCCGCGAACGCCACGGAATCCGCGATTCCGAGGGACGACGCCAATGCGCGGTACTTCCCCTCGTTCCCCCTGCCGACGACGAGGAGGCGGAGCGATGCTTCAGTACGCATCGCCTTCGCACGGGCCACCGCCCGGAGGATCGCATCGAGTCCCTTCACCTCGAAATTCATCCCGACGAAGAGGACTACAACTTCCGAGGAGCCGATCCCGTACCGGGCGCGTACCTCCCGCCTGCGCTCGTCCCGGTCCGGGGAGGAGAACCGCGCGAGGTCGACGCCGGGGTGCAGCACGCGCATCCGGGACGGGTCCACGCGGTACATCTTCCGGTACGCCTCGCCGGCGATCGACGACACCGGCAAGTGCCGGACGCAGCCGCCTTGCTCCATCATCCGCCGCTCGACCCGTGCGGTCACCCGGTCGAAGAGGGTCGGCCGCCGCTTCCGGATGTCGCGCACCCACGTCTCGTGCGGGATCGAGTGCATGGTGAACACGTCCGCGCGGAAGATCCGGTCGTGGGCGTGGACCAGGTCGAAATTCCCCCTCTCCACTTCGCGCCCGGCGAGCCAGGCGAACAGCGCCTGGCGCGGGAATCGCGGGAAGGGGATCCTCGGGATCCCGTGGAAGACGACCGGTCCCGGTCCGGGAACCCAACGGTTCGCGATGACGTGGATCTCGAATCGTCCGTCCCGGGCGAGCCGCTCCGTCAGTTCGAACACGAACCGCTCTCCCCCGCCGACGGTCCCGTACTTCGGAACGACGACGGCGACCCTGGGCCGTGCGGACGACGTCACTCCCGTCCCTTCCCCGACGATCTCTCCAGCTCCCGTAGCTTCGCGTACTTGGCGAAGGCGAGCCAACTGGTGGTCGCGGAGATCACCACCCCCTCCACCCCGTCGAGGAAGCCGAGGCGGAGAAGGTACGTCCTGAGGAACGCGAACGCCGGTCGAAAGATCAGGTCCGGGATCCCGCACCGCCTTCCCCGCTCGAACATCTGGCGGGCGGACAGGTCGCTGTACCGGTTGATCTTCGGGATCATGTCGCCGATTCCGGAGAAGGAGTAGTGGAGCAGGTGCCCCTTCAGGGGGGCCGTCTCCCCGGATACCTCCACCCGCTCGTGGACGAGCTCCGGCGAGAAGCGCGCCCGGGTCCGGTCGAAGAGGCGTGTCGTCCGGTCGGGGTACCATCCGCAGTGCCGGATCTCCTTCCCGCCCAGGAACGTCCGGCGGGGGACGGTGTACGCGGCGGCCATTCCCGGGCCGGAGAGGACCTTCCCGATCTCCTCCGCCAGTTCGGGGGTCACCCGCTCGTCGCAGTCGACGTTGAAAACGACGTCGTTTCCGGCGAGCTCGACCGCCGCCTGCTTCTGCGGACCGAACCCTTTCCACGGGACATCGAACACCTTGTCCGTGTAGCGCCGCGCGATCTCCGGCGTCCCGTCGGAGCTTCCGGAGTCGACGACCACGATCTCGTCGGCCCACCGGAGCGACTCGAGGCACGCGGCGATGTTCCTCCCCTCGTCGAGGGCGATGACCACCGCGGAGATCCGGCGCCGCGCGGAGGAGGTCACGGCGTCGTTCCGTCCTTAGAGAGAAGGATCTCGAGAAGCTGCCGGGCGTCGTGCTCCTTCCGGAGGACCGATCCCGCCTGGAGGGCGTTCCGGCGAAACCGCGGATACTCCGCGCGCACCGCCTCCACGGCGGACAGGATCGACGCCGGGGAGGAATCCTCGAGGGCCACCCCGGCGCCGAACCGGACGGCCGTGCGGGCCATCCAGGTTCCGGCGGTCGCGATCACCGGCGCGCCGGCTTCGAGCGCGTCGAGCGTCACGCCGCTGATCCGGTCCGCGAAATCCTCCCTCGAATACGGCTGCAGGACGATCGCGCCGGCGAACAGCGCCCGGTATTCGCCCGCGTCGAGCGTCTCCGGGAGGATCGCAAGCCGTGCGGCGGACGACTTCCTCAGCCGGTCCACCTCCGCGGGGATCCCTTCGTCGAACTTCCCGTAATGATCGGGGGACGCCTGCACCGCCAGCGGGATATCCGGTCCGGATTCCCCCACGGAGCGGACGAAATCGACCACCGCGGGAAATCCTTTGTCCCTCCGTGCCGCCCCGGCGTACAGCACGTGCCGGAACTCGCCGTCGGCGCCGGCGGTTTCCGCCGAGGCGGGAGAACCCGGGTACGGAACGATCCGCACGTCCGGGAAACCGCACTCCCGGAAGACCCCGACGACCGATTCGGTCGGCCCCATCACGGTGAGGTTCGGCTGTTTCCGGGACGCGTTCCGGAAAAAGTCCCTCTTCGAAGGGTCCGGCTTCACCCAGTGGAAGTAGAGGAACGCCTTCCCCGGCGGGATCGATCGACCGGACGCAAGGGACAGCATCGTCAGGTCGGCCCTGCCCGCCGTCGGGATGAAGATCCGCCCCGGTTCCCGAAGCAGCTTCCTGTAAAGAAGGAACGCCTCGGGCCTCCGGATCCGCCGGTGGAAGTACGGGACCACGCGGATCCCCATCGCCCGGATCCGGGGAAGTAGGGCCCTGGAACCGGCATAGACCGTGATCCCGTCCTCCCCTTCCCGCCGCGCGGAGCAGACGCTCTCGACGAAGCTGTGGCAGTGCCCCGCCTCGGAAATCAGGGTCGGCTCCACGATGTCAATCGTCCCCAACGGTCATCCCTTCGCCGACCGGTGCTCCCGGAGCAGGGAGACGGTTTTCAGCCGATCGCCGTATTCGCCGTTCCTCGCCAGCACGACGAACCCTTTCGGCTTCCCGAGTGCCGATTCCTCCCGTGCCGGGGTGCTCGGGAAATACGCGCCGAGGTCGTGCTCCCTCACGCTCTTCCGGATCAGGGAAAGGTTCATCCACCGGAACATCCCGCACCGGTCGTATGCGTACCCCGGATCGCCGGGCACCTGGAAGTCGTCCACCATCACCACGAAATTCCGCCACCGGGAGGCGATGATCGAGATCTCCTCCGCCAGCGGGCAATCCTTCCCCCAGTGCGCGTCCAGGTAGAAGAAGCATTCCTTTTCCGCCACGTCCCGGTCCGCGCCCATATCCTCGAGGAACTTCCTCGAATCGGAGCGGACGAGCCGTATTCCGGTCCTCCCTTTCAGACGCATCCTCGCCAGGGAGTGCAGCATCGGGTTGATCTCGGAGGAGCACACGGGCAGATTCGACGCTTCCGCGAAGTACCCGGCCGTATCGCCGAGGTACGTGCCGGTCTCGATCACGAAGGAAAAATCGTACTTCCGCAGCAGCTCCCCGAAGATCCTCTTCCGGTTCATGGAGCCGTTCAAACCGACGCCGTCCCCCGGTTCGTATGCGGGGGTTTCGGTCAGCACGCGGACGGCCGTTTCGAGGTCGTTCAGCCGGTTGATCACGTCCCGGAAGTAGTGGTTCCTTATCGACTTGAGCATCGTCCGTACTCTCCGTCCCAAAAAAATATCCGCAACAGTCTACCCCGGATCGGACAATCGCATCAGGCCGGCCATCGCTTCGGCGACCTCCCGTGCCCGGATGCTGGCGCGGCACTCCGCGTCGCGCGGGCACACCTTGTCCCCCTTGATCTGGCACGCCGTGCACGGCAACGGCGCCTGCAGGAACCGGTGGCCGGCCCCGACCGGCGCGGCGTACTTCCCGTCGCTGCCGCGGAACACCGATACCGTTTTCGCTCCCGCGACCGCCGCCAGGTGCAGCGGACCCGTATCGGGGCCGATCATGTGGCCGCAGACGCGGTAAACGGCCGCGAGCGCCTTGTACCCGAGGCGCGGCAACAGCTCCACCCTTCCCCCGGCAAGTTCCCGGATCGCGAGGCACTCCTCCCGCTCCCGGTCGGTTCCCCAGGAAAGAAACGCCCCCAACGACGGGAAGATCCCGCGAAGGAGCCGCACCGTCTCCGCCCAGAACGCCGGGTCCATCCGCTTCGTGTTCCAGGTCGTGCCCGGGTGCACGGCGAGGCGGGGAGCCGCGCCGGGGAGGGCGTCGAAGAGGAGCCGTCCGGCGGACGCGATCTCCTCCGGCGTGTTCGCGATCTCCCCCTTCAGGTCGTCCAGGCGGAACTCCCCGCCGAACGGGGCGCTCGCCACGCGGAGGATCTTCCGCGTCACGTGCCGGTCTTCCGGCGACGCCGCCGGCCGCCGGTTCGTGAACCAGAGGTTCTGGCGTTCCCTGGCGACCTCCCGCGGAAATCCGTATCGCAGCGGTGCGCCGGACATCCACGTCACCACCCCGCTCTTGATGTTCCCCTGCACGTCGAACGCGGCGTCGTACCGCTCCCGGCGCAGCGCGCCGGCGGCGGCAACCGCGTCCCGCCACGTCGCCGGGGAGCCGGCCCTCCCCTTCCACTCCTTGATGGGGAGCGGGACCACCTTCGCGATCCCCGGGTTCCCTTCGAGAAGTCCGGCGAACCGTGCGTCCACCGCCCAGTGGATCTCCGCGGACGGGACGGCGCGGCGCAGGTACGGGACCACGGGCAACGCGTGCACGACGTCCCCCATCGCGGTGAGCTTGACGATGAGGATCCGCCGGAAATCAGGCACCGCCGGCCACCCCGCCGGGCAGGAGGTCCCGCGCCGC
>JACRNP010000105.1 GCA_016234845.1 Deltaproteobacteria bacterium
CGGGCCCCTTCCGGGTACCACTGGTCCCAGCAGATCATCGCGCCGATCCGTCCCGCGCGGGTATCGAAGGCGCGGAAACCGAGGTCTCCCGGCGCGAAGTAGAACTTCTCGTAATACGAAGGGTCGTCCGGGATGTGCATCTTCCGGTAGATCCCCGCGGGCGCGCCGTCGGCGTCGATCACCGCGAGGCTGTTGTGGTACACCCCGGCGGCCCGCCGCTCGAACACCGGAACGACGACCACCGTCCCCGTTTCCCGGGCGACCGCGCCGAGCGCGTCGGTGGTCGGACCGGGAAGCCGCTCGGCGAGGTCGAAGAACGCCGTATCCTCGGTCTGGCAGAAGTAGCGCGAGCGGAACAGCTCCGGGAGGCACACCACCCGCGCGCCGCGGGCCGCCGACTCCCGGACCGCGGCGATCCCCTTTTCCAGGTTCCAGCGGGGATCCGTCCCCATCGCCATCTGGACGAGGGCGACGGCGAACCGCTTGGGAGGGGCGTTCCCGCCGCCGCTCATCCGGGAAGGTCCAGGAAGAGCCAGGGGGTCGCGCCCTTTCGTTCCCGCTCGTACCGGTCGATTTCGGCCGCCCCGGAGAGGGTGAGCCCGATCTCGTCCAGTCCCTCGAGCAGGCACTTCTTCGCGAACGGGTCGATCGCGAAGGGGTGGACGTTCCCCTTCGGCCCGGTGACCGTCTGCGACACGAGATCCACCGCCACCGTGGCCCCGGGGGAGGAAAGAAGCGCGTCGATCATCGCCCGCACCTCCGCCGCGGGGAGGACCACCGGCAGCATCCCGTTCTTCAGGCAGTTGTTGTGGAAGATGTCGCTGAACGACGGCGCCACGACCGCGCGGAAGCCGAAGTCGGCCAGCGCCCACACGGCGTGCTCTCGCGAGGAGCCGCACCCGAAGTTCTCCCCCGCCACCAGGACCTTGCCGCCGCGGTACTCGGGGCGGTTCAGCGGGAAGTCGGGGCGGGGCGACCCGTCCGCGTCGTACCGCCACGCGAAGAAGAGCCCCTCGCCCAGTCCCGTGCGCTTCACGGTCTTCAGGAACCTCGCGGGGATGATCGCGTCGGTGTCGACGTTCCGCCGGTCGAGCGGGACCCCCACGGTGGACAGGGACGTGAACTTCTCCCTCATCGCGCCACCTCCCGCACGTCGGCGATGCGCCCGGCGACCGCCGCCGCCGCCGCCATCGGCGGGCTCATCAGGTGCGTCCGTCCCCCGGGCCCCTGCCGCCCCTCGAAGTTCCGGTTCGACGTGGAGGCGCACCGCTCGCCGGGCTTGAGCCTGTCCGGGTTCATCCCGAGGCACATCGAACAGCCCGGAAGCCGCCACTGGAAGCCGGCGTCGAGGAATATCCGGTCCAATCCCTCCGCCTCCGCCTGCCGCTTCACCAGCCCCGACCCCGGGACGACCAGCGCCGTCACCCCGGAAGCCACCTTGCGCCCTTTCGCGACCGCCGCCGCGACTCGCAGGTCCTCGATCCGCGCGTTGGTGCACGAGCCGATGAACACCTTGTCCACCGGGATGTCGGTCAGCCGCGTCCCCGGGGAAAGCGCCATGTACTCCAGCGCACGCCGCATCCTTTCCTGCTCCCCCGGGTCCTTCTCGGCCGCCGGATCCGGGACGGCGCCGCCCACCGGCAGGGCGTCCTGCGGGCTCGTCCCCCAGGTGACGTGCGGCTCGAGCGTTGCCGCGTCCAGCGCCACCTCCCGGTCCCACTTCGCGTCGGGGTCCGACGGAAGCGTCTTCCAGTCCGCCACCGCGGCGCCCCACATCCCCGTCGTCGGCGCCAGCGGCCGGCCTTCCAGGTAGGCGAACGTGGTCTCGTCGGGGGCGACCAGCCCGAAACGCGCCCCCGCCTCGATCGTCATGTTGCAGATCGTCATCCGCCCCTCCATCGTCATCCGGCGGACGGTCTCCCCGCCGAATTCGATGGCGTGCCCCGTACCACCGGACGCGCCGATCCTCGCGATCACGGCGAGGATCACGTCCTTCGGGGTGACATGGGGTGCCAGCGCGCCCGTCACGGAAACGCGCATCTGGCGGGGCATCTTCTGCCATAGCGACTGTGTGGCGAGGACGTGCTCCACTTCGGATGTGCCGATGCCGAACGCGATGGCGCCGAAGGCACCCAGCGTGCCGGTGTGGGAGTCTCCGCACACGATGGAGATCCCCGGCTGGACGAGCCCCGACTCGGGGCCGATGATGTGCACGATCCCCTGCCGCGGATCGGTGATGTCGAAGAGGGTGATCCCCGCGCCGAGGGTGTTGTCCCGCAACGCCTGGATCTGCTCGCGGCTCTCCCGGTCCTCGATCCTCCCCGCCCGGTCGGAAGTCGTCGGCACGTTGTGGTCGGGCACGGCGAGGATCGCGCCGGGGCGCCGCACCTTGCGGCCCGCGAGGCGCAGCCCCTCGAACGCCTGGGGGCTCGTCACCTCGTGCACGAGTTGCCGGTCGATGTACAGGAGGATGTTCCCGTCCCCGCGATCCGTAACGACGTGGCGGGCCCAGATCTTCTCGAACAGCGTGGGCATTTCGCTCCTTTCCCCCGCGTCGTCCCTGCGGGGACCAGTGGAAGCATAGCAAGCCGACGGCGAAATGGTAAGCCGCGCGCCGAATTCCATTATAGTGGTACCTGTCGTGAAACAGCGCGCGGCGGCGCGGATTCGACGCGCGGAGAAAAGGGGGAGGACGATGGGCGAGGTCGTCGTGACGGAGAGAAGAGGATCGGTGGCCGCGATCCGGATGAACCGGCCGGAGCGCCTGAACGCCTACAACGAGGAGATGGGGGCCGCGCTGCTGTCTTCGGTTTCCGCGGCGGCGGCGGACCCGGAGGTGCGGTGCCTGGTCCTGTCGGGCACGGGCAAGGCGTTCTCCGCCGGCGGCGACGTGGAATCGTTCGCGGCGTTCCAGGACGAGGGGCCGGGGAGGTTCATGGGTCTTGCGATCGGACTGCACGCGCTGATCGCGACGATCCGGCGGGCCCCCAAACCGGTCGTCGCCGCGGTGAACGGGGTGGCCGCCGGGGCCGGCTTCTCTTTGGCGCTCGCGTGCGACGTCGCCGTCGCCGCCGCGTCGGCCCGCTTCACGCTCGGGTACCAGAACATCGGGCTCTCCCCCGACGGGGGGATGACCTTCTTCCTCGCCCGCGCGGTGGGGGCGCAGCGGGCGATGGAGATGACGCTCTTTTCCCGGATCCTTCCGGCCGCCCGGGCGGCGGAATGGGGGCTGGTGCAGGAGGTTCTCCCCGACGGGGACTTTTCCGCCGGGATCGACGCGCTGGCGGACCGTTTGGCCTCCGGCCCCACCCTGGCGTACGCCAGGGCGAAAGAGCTGTACAACCGGGCACTTGCCCAGCCGCTGGAGAGCCAGCTCGAGGAGGAGCGCCAGCAGATCTCCCGCTGCGCCGGGAGCCGGGATTTCCGGGAGGGGATCCGGGCGTTCCTCGAAAAACGGCCCGCCCGGTTCGAGGGGAGATAGCCGGGGCCGGTGAGGTTCCTCACGGATATTTTCCTTCCCGCGCGGTAGCTTGTAACCATGGGAAGGAGGTGAGCACGATGGAAATCCTCGCCATGGAAGAGTTCGCCGTGACCTTCGGCGTCGCGTTCACCACCCTGCTGGCCCTGGTCGGCGTTGCCGCCGGGGTCGTCCTCGCGGGCATCGCGGAGGAAGAGAAGGCCGGCGCCCGGCTTCTTTGGGCCGAGTGGCCGATGGACGAAAAGGTCCGGACCGTTCCGCGGGTCGAGCTCCGCATCGCCGCGTGAGCGGTTCGAAGGCAGTCCCGCCTTTACGGCCGCGGCGGGTTCCGGATCGTGCCGGAACCGGTCGCGGCCTTCGTTCCCGCCCGGCTCGCCCCGTTGGATTCCCCTCCCCGCCCGCGATAGAATGACCCCGGCGCAACCGGTACCCGGCCGCTCTGCGAAAGGTGGACGACGTGCCGCTTCCCTTCCTCTCCGTCCGGGAACTGTTCTCCGGCCTCCCCCCCGGCGACACGGCGAAAGTGCGCTCCCTCTGCGTCGAGCGGACGATTTCCCGCGACGCCGCGGTCTTCCGGCAGGGGGACCCTCCCGACGGCGCCTGCATCCTCAAGAAAGGGCTGGTGAAGATCGTGTCCCTCTCCGAGAAGGGGGCGGACCGGATCCTCCACATCCTTCGACCGGGGGACGTCTTCGGGGAGCTGGCGCTGATCGGGGAGCCCCGGCCGTTCACCGCCGTCGCCCTGACCGACGCGGTCGTGAGCGTGCTTCCCTCGGCCCGGCTCCAGGAGATGCTCTCGTCGTCCCCCTCGTTCTCGAGGAACTTCCTCCGGCTCGTTTCCCTGCGGCTCCACGACGTCGAGCGGAACTTCCCCGCATTCGCCCAGGCGTGGCCGCATCACCGGCTGGCGAAGGAGCTGCTCCACCTGGCCGAGGACCTGGGGGACGAAACGCCGAAGGGGACCCGCGTGACGCTGCGCCTGACGCACGAGGACCTGTCGAACCTGATCGGCGCGTCGCGCGAGACGGTGACGATCCTGATCCGCAAGTTCGAGGAGATGGGGCTGGTGCGGAGGGAGGGGCGCGAGCTGTTCCTCGACCGCGACCGGATCGCGGGGTACCTCCGGCTGGAACGCGTCTAAGCGGAGGGGGGGAGGCGAATGCCCCCTCTAATTGAAGCCGATCTTCCCCTGCGGCTCCTCGGCCGTCAGGATCGTCCCGTGCGCCTCTTCGTACTTCCGGAGGTTCTCCAGCAGAGCGGCGGCGACCCGTTTCGCGTGGCCGGGGGAGAGGATCACCCGCGCGGTGACGGCTCCCGCGGGAGGCGCGACCATCAGGAAGTCCAGAACGAACTCGTCGCGGGTGTGGATCACGGTCATGTTGTTGGAGTAGACGCCGCCCTTCAGATGTTCCGGGAACGTCACCTGGATCTCCATCGGTTTCTGCTGGCTTTCCATCGGTCACCCCCGCGGATTCTGCGCGACCCCGAGTATATCATCATAAATCGATAAGAATCCCGCCGCACCGGCGGTATAATGACCTCCGAGCCAAGGCCAGGAGGACCGATTCCCCCATGCCGGATCCGACGCCCGTCGGCACACCCCGCAAGGTTTCCGCGGAAACCGTTTTCGACGCCATTCCCTTCCCCGCGCTCGTCGTGGACCGCGACGTCCGGGTGCTGGAATACAACCGGTCGGCCGCGGAAATGCTCGGAAGCGGGAAGAAGCTCCGCTACCGGAAGCCGGCCGGGGAGCTCCTCCACTGCGTCCATGCGGAATCGACGCCGAAAGGGTGCGGATACTCGAAATTCTGTCCCGACTGCCTGCTGCGGAACACCGTGAACGAGGCGGTCGCGGACGGGAAGGTCCACCGGAACAGGGCCCGGCTGGAGCGCATCGCCGACGGCCGGACGGAAACCGTGGTCCTCCTGCTGTCCGTTTCCCCGTTCTCGCAAGGGAGCCGGCGGCGGTACCTGGTGCTCTTCGAGGAATCGAGCGAAATATCGCTCCTGGAGAGGATCCTCCCGATCTGTTCCCACTGCAAGAGAATCCGGGACGAGAAGAACTACTGGAAGAACGTCGAAGAGTATTTCCTTTCGCACTCGAACCTGATGTTCTCCCACTCCCTCTGCGACGCGTGCGTGAAGGAGCTGTACCCCAGCATGGGGCGTTAGGTCGGCCCCTACGGCCGGTCCCGCAGCCGGTAATACTCCTCGGGCGTGTTGATGTTCCGGAAGGCGGACCGCTCGGGGTCGATCCGCGCGATCTCCTCGCGGCGGACCCGGCGGACCGTCACCCGGTCGTGGAAGGAGACCAGCCGCCGCTCGCCGGAGCGGAGCGCGTCCTCCACCGCGGGGAGCGCGCTCTTCCGGTAGAGCGCGTGGAGGGGCTCCAGCCCCTCTTCCGTCTCGGGCACCACCACGTCGGCCCCCTCCGCCAGGGCGCAGAGATGGCGGATCAGCTCCCCCTTCACGTGCGGCATGTCGCAGGCGACGACGAATACCAGGTCCGTGTCGCTGTGCCGGAGCGCGGATTGGATTCCGGCCAGCGCCCCCGCGCCGGGCACCAGGTCCTGCACGCGGCGGCACGGGAGGAACTCGTACTGGCCGGGCGCCCCGCCCACGACGATCACCTCGTCGAACAGCTCGGCCATCTTCCGGTGGATCGCCTCGATGAACCGCCCTCCCTGGTACGGAAGGAGCGCCTTGTCGCTCCCCATCCGCATGGACTTCCCCCCCGCCAGGATCGCCCCGGTGACGCCGCGGACCCTCTCCTGCGGGCCCGGGACGGCGATCCGCTCCGGGTGCGCGTACACGTTGAACCGCCTTCCCCGAACGTATCCGGCGAGCGTGATCCCGAGCTCGTCGCAGATGCGGACGGCGAGATCGGTGGGGGACGTGCGGGAGAGGACCACGGATACGCCGAGCGATGCCGCCTTCGCGGCCATCTCCGAGGAGACGCGTCCGGAAGTGGCGAGGATCGTTCCGGAGAGGTCGATCCCTTTCAGGAGCGCCTCTCCCGCGATCCGGTCGACCGTGTTGTGCCGGCCGATGTCCTCGGCGAACAGCAGCAGCCGCTCCCCGTCGCACGCCGCCGAGGAGTGGATCCCCCCCGTACCGCGATACCGTTCCGCGGCGCGGGCCAGGAGATCCATGGACGCGAAGACCGCTTCCGGCGGGAAGAACGGACCGGCGGCCGGCACCTGTACCGGCTTCCCCGACGCGGCCGGGACGTGGAAGCTGATCCCGCCCCCGCAACCCGAGGTGAGCGTCGGCGAGATCCGTTCCGGCGCGGCGCCGCGGATCCTCGCGCTCGCCGACCCGAACTCCTCGCACACGCTGAGCGTGAGGAGGTCGGACGGGACCCGGATCAGCCCCTGCATCCGGAGGAAGCCGGCCACGAGGTAGTGCAGGTCGTGGGGCGAGGCGATGAGCGTCGCCAGGGGGGAACCGTTCACCGACAGGGGAACCGGGATCTCGCGGACCGTTTGGCGCACGGCCTCGGGGACCAGGCGATGGCCGTCGAACCGGTGAACCGGCGGGCCGTTCCCCTTCCTGCGGTCGTCTCCGGGAAGCCGCGTCATTTCCCCCTCTCGAACCCTTCCTTCCCCGCCAGCAGGTCGAGGTGGAGCGTGGCCAGGTCCTCGGCCTCCAGCGGCACGGACGCGTTGCCCCGCCGCGAGTCGCGCGTCTTGATGTACCGGCTGCACTTCCGGCAGACGCCCACGCGCACGGGCCCCTCGCCCGCGGTGAAGTAAGAGACGGTGTCGGGGTCGTCGTTCCCGCAGAAGGGACACTTGACGCGGGGCCAGGGCCAGCGGAAGTAGCAGGCGGAGCAGGAGAGGTACCGCTTCCCCTCCTCGCCGGCCAACTCGTCCATCCCCGCGCGGGAGCCGCAGACCGGGCAGTACCCTTCCTTCCACCCCTCGAGACGGGCCGGGTCGACCGTTCCCGCCACGCGCTCCAGCGCGGTCTTGAAAGGGATCTCGAGGACGAACGCGAGGAGCGGCGGCTGGACGGAGACGGCCTTCGCCGCATCCTCGACCGCCCGCCGCTCCCGGGTCAGGAACGACGCGAACAGGGCGGGGAGGTCGAGATCGCCCTCCTCCACCCCGCGTTCGATCCGGTCGAGCTCCTCGAGCCCTTCCCGGCCGACCTCCTTCAGCACGCGGATCACCCCCGCGAGAAACGGCGCGGCGGCGACCCGGTCGACGGAGAGCGACTCCGGGGAGAGCGCGGGAAGGCCGCCGGCCACCCGCTCCGCCCAGTTCCCCTCCGGGAGGGCGAACCGGATCCCCGTGTCCCCCTCCTTCCCCTCCACGTAGGAGAAGATCCGCTCGAACGGGAGAAGCACCTCGCGGTAGGCGGGGTGCTCCGACGCGGTCTTCCGCAGGTGCTCGATCTTCTCCGCTGTGCGACCCATCCCGTCGGCGAACCTCTCCCCGCGCCTGTTTACTCCCCGGCGATCTCCTTGTACCACTTCGGGTGGTGCCGTTTCGCCCAGATCCGGCGGACGTTCCCGTACAGCATCCCGTCGAGCGTCCCCGGGTTCCCGATCGTGGTGAGGTACACGTGCACCACCATCAGCATCACGAACGCGATGAACAGGAGGCCGTGGACCAGCAGCGAAAGCTGGACGAGCCCGCGCGGGAACGACAGGGGAATCCAGTTGATGACGCCGGTGATCCCGAGGAGCAGCGTCGCGATCCCCATGAAGATGCCGAACAGCTTCTGGCCGGCGTTGAACTTCCCGCTGTTGACGTGCTCCGGGTCCCTCGACAGGTACCCGCCCAGTCCGCGCATCCACTTCCGGTCGTCGTCGTCGAAGGAGCACACCTCCTTCGCGTGGTTGAAGAACAGGAACAGGGACGACAGGAAGAAGACCACCCCGGCGTACTTGTGGACCAGGATCGCACCCTCCCCGCCGCCGAAGAGGTCGAAGTAGTTGTGGAAGAGCCGGGAGTAGAGCCCCAGCCCGGACAGGAGCAGGGTGAAGAACGACGCGGCGACGAACCAGTGCAGCACCCGCTCGGCCGTGTTGAACCGCTCGACGAATTTACCCATGCGCGTCCCCTCCCTTCCCTTTCCCGTCCTCCTCGAGCGTCCGGCTCCCGAAGGTCACGTAGTGGAGCACGACCGCGGCCACGCTCCCCCAGAACCCCAGGATCCCGAGCGGCTTCAATACGTCCTTCCACAGGAAGATCGCCGTCGGGATCGTGGGGTCCGAAGGGAGCCCGTACGCCTCCGGCTTGTCGTCGAGGGCGTACAGCACCCCCAGCCCCTCGAGGTCCTTCTCCCCGTACAGCTTCTTCCCCGACGCCTTCGCCTTCGCGATCAGCGCGTCGCGGCCGCCGTACTGCAGCGTCTGCGTGGGGCACGCCTTCGCGCACGCCGGGACCATCCCGGCGCCGACCCGGTCCAGGCACAGGTTGCACTTGGACACCTTCTCGTCCGCCCCGTACCGGGGGATGTTGAACGGGCACGCGGATACGCAATATTTGCAGGAGATGCACTTCTCCTTGTCGTACCCGATCAACCCTTCCTTCGTCCGGAAGAGCGCCCCGGGCGCCGGGCAGACCTTCATGCACCCGGCGTCCCCGCAATGGAGGCACCGCTCGTTGACGAACTTCCAGGAGACGGCCCCCTTGTCGTCGGCCTTCTCGATGAAACGGATCCGGTTGTACAGGTTCGGGGTCAGGTCCCGGGGGTTCTCGTACGCCCCCTGCTGCGTCGTCTGGTCCGGCTCCAGGCGGTTCCACTCCTTGCACGCCACCTGGCAGGAGCGGCAGCCGATGCACCGCGACGTGTCGATCAGGAATCCGGTTCGCGCGTATGCCATGGCCGTCACCCCCTCGCCTTCACGTTGACCATGAACGCCTTGGTTTCCGGGATCATGGTGTTGGCGTCGCCCACGGTCGGAGTCAGCAGGTTGGCGGAATCGCCCGTCCCCGGCGTCATCCAGCCGAAGCACCAGGGGAGCCCCACCATGTGGACCGTGCTGCCGGCCACCTTGAAGGGGCGGATGCGGGGCGTGACCACCGCGACCGCCTCGACCTTCCCCCGCGCCGAGGAGATCTCCAGCGTGTCCCCGTTCTTCACGTTCTTCTCCCTGGCGAGCTCGACGCTCATCTCGACGAACTGCCGCGGGGAGAGTTCGAGCAGCCACGGCATGTTCCGGGAGAGGACCCCGGTCTGCCAGTGCTCGGTGACCCGGTACGTGGTCGCCACGTACGGGAACCGCGTGTCGCACGACGCGAAGACGTCCTCGGGCAGGCCCCCCTCCGAGAACATCTTCGACGCCGGGTTGATCCGCTGCTTCGACAGGGGATTTTCCTGCACCGGGCACTCGAGCGGCTCGTAATGCTCGGGGAACGGCCCGTCCTTCAATCCCGGCCCGAAGATCGAAGCCACCCCGTCGGCCCGCATGATGTACGGCTTCTTCCCTTCCTTTTCATTGGCCATCGGCGGCCACGGCCCGTCGGGCACATCCCCCTCCCACTTCCCCGTCTTCCCGTCGGGGAGCACCGCGGCGGCGTTCCAGTAGATGACCGCCTTCTTCACGTTGTACGGCTTGCCCGCCGGATCGACCGACGCCCGGTTGTACAGGATCCGCCGGTTGACCGGCCACGCCCACGCCCATTCGGGGAACAGCCCGAGGCCGGTGGGGTCCTTCTTCACCCGGCGGGCCATCATGTTCCCCTTCTCGTTGTAGCTCTGGCAGTAGATCCAGTTGCCGCAGGAAGTGGTCCCGTCGGCCTGGAGCTGGGCGAATCCGCCGGCCAGCTCCCCCTTCTTCCCGACGAACTTCTTCTCCTTCGGTTTCGGCTGCCCCGGCTTCGGCTTCTCCTCCACGTTGTCCAGGAAGTAGCCGTTGATCTCCTTCGCCACCGCGTGGACGTCGATCGCCTTCGCCGTTCCGTCCGCGCGCTTGAACCCGTAGTTCCACGTGAGGTTCACGAGCGGATCGGGGTAGACGCCCCCCTCCTTCGCGTAGAGCCCCTTCACCTTGAAGTACAGGTCGTTCATGATCTCGAGGTCGGGGCGCGCCTTCCCGAGCGGCTTGACCGCCACGGTGCGCCATTGGGCGAGCCGGGCGGAGTTGGTGATGCTCCCCTCCTTCTCGAAGGACGCCGCCGCCGGGAGGAAGAAGACCTCCGTGTTCACCTTCGCCGGGTCCACCCCCGGCCCCTTCCAGAACGAGGCGGTCTCGTTGTCGAAGAGGTTGACCGCGACCATCCATTCCAGCGTGCCGAGGGCCTTGCGGACCTTTCCGGCGTTGGAGCCGGAGCAGGCCGGGTTCTGCCCCCACGCGAAGAACCCCTTGTACTTCCCGCGCGTCATGGCGTCGAAGAGGTTGAGCCACGACGGCGCCATCCCCGGGTCGAGCTTCGGCAGCCACGCGTAGCCGAAGTCGTTCTGCTTCGTCGCCTTCGCCCCGTAGATCGCCTTCAGGTAGCTGGTGATGTACTTGTTCCGGTTCCCCCACCAGTTCGCGCTGGCCGGGTCCTTCGTCTTGGGGGTGTGCTTCTCGATGTACTTCTCGAGGGTCGGGATGTCGGCCGACGGGACCGGCATGTACCCGGGGAGGATGTGGAAGAGGAGCCCGTGGTCGGTCGACCCCTGCACGTTGGACTCCCCGCGCAGCGCGTTGATCCCGCCGCCGGCGACCCCCATGTTCCCCAGGAGCAGCTGGACGATGCTCATCGCGCGGATGTTCTGCGTCCCCACGGTGTGCTGCGTCCACCCCATCGCGTAGAGGGAGGTCCCCGCCTTGTCCGGCTTGCCCGTGGCGCCGTACGCCTCGTACACCTGGAGGAGCGTCTCCTTCGGCGTCCCGGTGATGCCGGACACCATCTCCGGCGTGTAGCGGGAGTAGTGCTTCCGCAGGAGCTGGAACACGCACCGCGGGTCCTTGAGCGTCTCGTCCTTCCGGACCTTGTCGTCCGGGTCCTTCTGGTATCCCCACTTCTTGGCGTCGTACGCCTTCTTCTTCGGGTCGTACCCGGAGAAGAGGCCGGCGGCCTCGCCCGGACCCTTGAAGTCGGGGCCGACCAGGTACGAGGCGTTGGTGTATTTGCGGACCGACTCCTCGTGGTAGAGCCTGTTCTCCAGGATGTGCCGGATCATCCCGCCCAGGAAGGCGATGTCGGTCCCCGGCCGCAGGGGCGCGTAGATGTCGGCCTTCGACGCGCTCCGGGTGAAGCGCGGATCCACGCAGATGATCTTCCCGCCGTTATCCTTCGCCCGGAGGATCCACCGGAAGGCGACCGGGTGGTTCTCCGCCGGGTTGGCCCCCATGATCAGGACCGCGTCCGAGTTCTTCACGTCGACCCAGTGATTCGTCATCGCGCCGCGTCCGAACGACTCTGCCAGAGCCGCTACAGTGGCGCTGTGTCATATTCGCGCCTGGTGCTCGATGGCGACCAGGCCCAACCCCCGGAGGAATTTCTGGAGGAGGTAGCACTCCTCGTTGTCCAGCGCGGCGCTCCCGACGTGGGCGATGCCGTTCGTGCGGTTCACGACCGCCTCGATCTCCTTCTCGACCTCCTGGTCGCCGACCTTCTCCTTCACCTTGATCCTGCTCTTGGCCGTGAAGGTGGCGTCGCGCGTCTTCTTCACCTTCTTCGCGATCTCGTCGAGCGCCCACTCCCACTCGACCTCCTTCCACTCCTTGGCCCCCGGCGCCCGGTGGAGCGGCTTCGTCACGCGGGCCTTGTTGTCGCGGAACTGGAGGACCGACGCGCCCTTCGGGCAGAGGGACCCCTCGCTGATCGGGTGGTCGGGGTCCCCCTCGACGTTCACGACGTTTCCGCCGAGGGTGTGGACGATCATCCCGCATCCCACGGAGCAGTAGGGGCAGATGGTGGCCGACTCCTTCGCGTAGCGGATCGGGAGTTCCTGGGCCTGCGCCTCCACGGGGGCGGTGGGAAGCCCCAGGAGCCCGGCCGCCAGCCCCGCTCCCGACGTCTTGAAGAGCTGTCTTCGAGAGATCGAATACGCCATCCGGTGCACCTCCTTGGAATCGGTTATTTATTCCTGTATTACCGTCGCGAAAACGGATTTCGGGTGTGCCGCTCGAAACGTATGCCGGTGTCGACGCACGGATGAATATTATAAAACCGTTTTAGATTTTTCAATGAAAAGAAACGCGATCGGCATTTATCGTTGTATACACTCAACCATATCGATTTTCAACGATATTCTACCGGTCGATCCGTAAACGGCGGTTGTCGGCGGAGACTTGCACAGGGATCCATCAGCGATACGGAGGCCGATCCTCCCTCCGCGACCGTGCCAGGGTGTTGTAGAATCAACCGAACGCATCCGTTTCGCGACGAAAGGAGTTTCCATGCGCAGGTGGAGTTCCGCGCTCGTCCTCCCGCTGCTCCTGCTGGCCGCCTTCTTCGGACCGGCGGGGGCGGCCGATGTCCGGTACACCGTCCCCGAGGAGGGGTCGGCCTCCATCGGACCGAAAGGAGCCCCGGTCACGGTCGTCGAGTTCGTCGACTACCAGTGACCGCACTGCAAGGCGGCCGGTCCGACCGTCGAGCGGATTCTCAAGACCTACGGCGACAAGGTGCGGCTGGTGGTCAAGCACACCCCCTACCGGTACCGGGACTACTCCCGGATCGCGGCGGAGGCGTCGCTCTCGGCCCGGGACCAGGGGAAGTTCCGCGAGATGCATCTCCTGCTGCTCGAGCGCTCCCCGGCGCTCGCCCGGGGGAACCTCATCGCGTATGCGAGGGAACTCTCCCTCGACGTCGCACGCTTCACGAAGGACATCGACGGGATGACGCACACGAAGGAGATCGACCGGGACGGGAAGCTCGCGGAGCGGCTCGACCTGTACACGACACCCGCCTTCTTCGTCAACGGGATCAAGATCCTGGGGGACCGTCCGTTCGAGTCGTTCCGGGAGGTCATCGACCGGGAGCTGGCGATCCTCGGCGCGGGAAAGGGGAAGCGTTGAGGACCGGCAAGGCGCGGGCCGCGCTGGCGGGCCTCCTGATGGCGGCCCTTCCGCACCTGCCCGGAGCCGCGAACGCCGCTCCCCCCGCGCCGCTGCCGCCTCCCCCCTCACCCGCGGAGAACCCGACGTCCCCGGCGAAGGCGGAGCTGGGGAAAAAGCTCTTCTTCGACCGGCGGCTCTCCGGAGACGGGACGATGGCCTGCGCCTCGTGCCACGACCCGGAGTCCGGCTACGCCGACGGGCTCGCGATCTCCCTCGCGTACCCGACGACGAAGAACTGGCGCAACTCCCCTTCGATCGTGAACGCGGCGTACCGGACCGCCCTGTTCCGGGACGGGCGGGCGGCGTCCCTGGAGGAGCAGGCGCTCTTCCCGATGATGAGCCCGTTCGAGATGAACCGGAGCCTGGACTACGTCGAGGAGGTTCTGAAAACCGTCCCGGAGTACGTTGAGGCGTTCCGGAACCTGTTCGGCGGGGAGATCACCCGGTGGCGGATCGCGATGGCGATCGCCGCCTTCGAGCGCACGATCGTATCCCGCGACACGCCGCTGGACCGGCACCTGCGGGGGGAAAAGGACGCCCTGACGCCCCGGCAACGCGCGGGGTACGAGCTGTTCGTCGGCAAGGCCGGATGCGCGGAGTGCCACGGCGGAGAGAACCTCGCCGACGGGCGGTTCCACAACCTCGGCGTCCCGGAAGACCCGAAGGTCATGGAGGACCCAAGGGTGCTGGCCACCGCCCGGTTCGTCGGGAAGGTGTCGGGATTCCCGGAGTACCGCAACATGGCGGGGGACCCGGGGCGTTACCTCGTGACCAAGTCGCGGGAGGACTGGAAGGCGTTCGCCACGCCGCCGTTGCGGGAGGTCGCGTCCACCGCGCCGTACATGCACAACGGGGCGCTCGCGACGCTTGCCGACGTGATCGACTTCTACGACCGGGGCGGCGGGGACGACCCGAAGAAGTCGCCGCTGCTGAAACCGCTCGGCCTGTCGAAGAACGAAAAAGAAACGCTGAAGGATTTCCTCGCGGGCGCCCTCTCCGGCCCCGTCCCGGTCATCCGTCCCCCCTCCCTCCCCTGAGAATCGCCTCTCCGGGAATCGCAATTTCCTGAAGTTTTCCGGGAAATATCCGATCAGGAACGGCGGAAGCTTCCGGATCCGCAAGGAGGGGACGTGCGAAATATCCGGATCATCTGCATGCTGTCGGCTTCGTTCCTCTTCACGTCGCCCTGCGCAGGCCGGGCCGGGGTCCTCGCGATCCCCGGGACCGGCGCCTGCGAGGATGTTCTGAAAAGCGTCGCGGCGGAGTACGAACGGTCGCATCCCATGTCCCGCGTCGAAATCCCCCCGAGCGTGCACTCCGAAGGGGGGATCCGCCAGGTCATCAACGGCGAAACCGCCCTCGCGAGGGTTTCCCGGCCCCTGACGCCGTCGGAGGCCGGGAAGGACCTGGTATATCGAGTCTTCGCCAGGGACGCGGTCGTCTTCGCCGTGGGATCCTCCGTGCGCGCCCGCAGCCTCACGATCCCGCAGATCATGGGCATCTTCTCGGGCGCCGTGGACCGGTGGGACGACTTGAACGGGGGGAAGGGCCCGATCCGGGTGCTTCTCCGCGAGGAAGGCGATGCGAGTCTCACGGCCCTCCGGAAGCGGTACGCGGAGTTCCGGGACCTCCGGTTCACGAGCCTCGGAAAGACCCTCTATCATGACCGGGAGATGGCGGAGATGCTCCAGAAATACCGGAACTCGATCGGGTTCGCCACGCTGTCGTCCCTCGGCGCGGCGAACGCGACCGTCATCCCGCTCGCGATCGACGGGATCCCGGCTACCCGGGAGACCGTTTCGTCCGGGAGGTACCCCGTCCGGATCGAATATGCGCTCGTCCACCGGAAGGACGACCTTCCGCCGGAGGCCCGGGAATTCATCGACTTCCTTTTCTCCGAAGCGGGAAGGAAGGTCTTGTCCGACAACGGGCTGCACCCCCCGGAACGGTAGCATCCGCTTGCGCTGGAAAAACAGCCTGGTCATTCCGATCGTCGGGCTCCTGCTGGTCGTCGCCGTCGGGATGCTGCTGATCGGGTATCTCGTCAACGACCGGGTCTTCTACACCGCCCTCGAGGAGCGGGAAAGGGACAAGGCGAACAGCATCCGGTTC
>JACRNP010000106.1:0-10400 GCA_016234845.1 Deltaproteobacteria bacterium
TTCTCGGTGGGGGCGTCGGGTTTGCGGATCGCGGGCGGAACGCTTACCGAACCGCTCCACGGCTTCGCCGTCTCCGGCAACATCCTCTCCCTGCTCGGCAAGGTCGAGGCGGCGGGGAAGGACTTCCGCTGCTTCGGGAACGTCGGCACCCCGTCCCTGTTCGTCGGGACGATCTCCGTGGGCGGGGAGTGATCGCGGGATGACGGAACCGCTCTTCATCTTCGACCTGGACAACACGCTCTACCCGCCCGAGGTGCCGCTGTGGCGGATCGTGGACGAGCGGATCGAGCGGTACGTGCGGGAGCGGCTCGGCGCCGATCCCGATACCGCGCGCCGGGTCCGCAAGCGGTTCCTCGCGGAGTACGGGACGACGCTGCGCGGCCTCATGCGCCACCACGGCGTCCGCCCGGACGACTACCTCGAATTCGTCCACGACGTGCCGATTCCCGAGATCGTGCCCCGGCGCCCCGAGCTGCTCGAGATGCTCTCGGGGCTCCCCGGGCGGCGCGTCGTGTTCACCAACGGTTCGGAAGATTACGCCCGGCGCGTCCTTTCCGCGCTCGGGGTCGCGGAGACGATGGAAGGGATCTACGGGATCGAGTTCATGGAATACATCGCAAAGCCGTCGCCGTACCCGTACGCGAAGCTGCTGCGGGCCACGGGGACCCGCGCGGAGGACTCCCTGTTCTGCGAGGACAGCCGGCAAAACCTGCTGCCCGCGCGCGAGCTCGGGATGTTCACCGTGTGGGTGGGAGGGAACGCGGACGATTCGCCGGCCCACGCCGTCGTACGCGACGTGTGCGAGCTGCCGGGCGTGCTCCACGGGTTCCTGCCGGCGGTACAACAGACTGGAGGATGAGGGATGACCGAAGGGGAAAAGAAGCGAAGGTACTGGAAGCGCGGGGGGAAGAAGAAAAAGGCGGGCGCCGTGGAAGCGGGCGCCGTAGCCGAGGGACAGGAGGCGGCGGCGGGACCGGAGCCCGCGGGATCCGATGGGCCCGCCGAAGCCGTGGCGGACCCCGCGCCCGCGGATGCGGGCGGCACGGAAACGGCGGAAGGCGCGGCCGCCCCGAAGAAAGGCCGCCGCCGCAGCCGAAGGCGCGGGAAGAAGCCGCCGGACGCGGTCACCGGCGCGGCGGCCGGCGCGGCCGAGGCGGACGTTCGCCGGGATGAGGGGACCGGGGAAGCGGCGCCGGAAGCTCCGGTCGCGGAGGTCGCCAAGCCGTTCTGGGAGGCGGTGGAACCGCCGCCCGCCGACATCTTCTCCGGCGGGACGCAAGCCGGGGCCGATGCGCCCGCCCAAGGCGAACAGCCTCCGCCGGGCGAGGGCGGGCGGAAGCGACGTCGTCGCCGCCGCCGGAGACGCGGGGGGAAGGGTAGGGCCCCCGGCCAGGCCGAGGGCGGGACCGCGCCGACGGATCGTCCGGACGACTCCGAAGGGGAGTACGAAGGCGGCGACGAGACGGCGGACCACGCCGCGGGGCTGACCGACGCGGAGGAGCCGGAGATCCCCGCCGGGACCGACCTGGAGGACGAGGAGGAGTTCGAGACCGAGGCGGAGGAGGAAGGGACGGGCGCCCGCAAGGTGATGCTGATCGACGGCGTCCACCCCGAGGAGAACCGGGTGGCGATCGTCGCGGACGGCGTCCTCGAATATTACGAGATCGAGAACCAGCGGAAAAAAGCGTTCAAGGGGAATATCTACAAGGGGAAGGTGGTGAACATCGCCCCCGCCATCGAGGCCGCCTTCGTCGAGTTCGGCGGCGGCCGCCACGGCTTCCTCCCCTTGAACGAATATTGCGCCGGCGCGCTGATGGACCACCTCGGAACGTGGAACGAGGGGGACAAGCGCCCGCCTCTGCGCTCCGGCATGGAGATCCTGGTCCAGGTGACGAAGGAGGAGTCCACCATCAAGGGGGCGGCCCTTACCTCCTACATCAGCATCGCCGGCCGGTACATGGTGATGATGCTCGGGATGAAGCGGTACGGCATCTCAAAGAAGATCACCGGGGAGAAGGAGCGGGAGCGGATCCGCAAGCAGATGGAGAAGCTCGACTACCCCGACCACCTCGGTTTCATCGTCCGCACGGTGGGGGCGGCCCGGCCCCTGAAGGACCTGAAAGCCGACCTGCAGAACCTGCTGAAGCTGTGGGACCGCACCGTGGAGGGGGCCCGGGCGAACAAGGCGCCGGCGCTGCTCTACGAGGAGCAGGACATCGTGATCCGCACGCTCCGCGACAACTACTCGGCGGACGTCGCCGAGGTGCTGATGAACTCCGACGCCGCGTACCGCAAGGCGTCCGCGTTCTTCGACGTCTACTACCCCAAGCAGAAGGGAAAGCTCAAGATCATCCGGCAGAAGCGTCCGCTCTACTCGCGGTTCAACCTCGAGGAGCAGGCGGAACGGCTTTCCTCCCGCAAGATCCCGCTGTCGTCGGGCGGGCACATCGTGATCGACCGGACGGAGGCGATCTGGACCATCGACGTCAACTCCGGGCGGTCGTCGAAGGACCGCGACATCGAGGACACGGCGTTCCGCACGAACAAGGAGGCGGCGGCGGAGATCACCCGCCAGATGCGCCTTCGCGACATCGGCGGCCTGATCGTGGTCGACTTCATCGACATGGAGAGCAAGGGGCACAACAAGGACGTGGAGCGGATCCTGAAGGACGGCTTGAAGAGGGACAAGGCCAAGAGCGACGTCACTTCGCTCGGCAAATTCGGCCTGGTCGCCATCAGCCGGCAGCGGATGGGGACCTCCTTCTACGACATCCTCCTCAAAGGGTGCGAGACGTGCGGCGGGACCGGCGTCACGCCGACGCAGGACTCCGCCGTGGTCCGGCTCTTCCGGCGCCTGCACGACGAGCTGTCCAGGGAAGGGAAGGAGGGGGCCAGGGACGTCTCCGTGCGCGTCGCCCCGGGCCTTCTCGAGACGCTGCTGAACCAGAAGCGGGACGAGATCAACCGGATCGAGCGGCTGTGCGGCGGGAAGGTGCTGTTCCAGGCGGACGCCGCGCTCCTCCCTTCCACGTTCGCCATCGGGAACGGGCCGGGGCATTAAGGCATGGGCGATCCGTCGCAGGGAAACCCCTTCCGGCGGATCGGGCGGCGGTACATCCGCGTCGCCCTTTTCTACCTTTCCCTCGGCCTGCTCCTCGGGGCCGGGATGCTCTGGTTCGGCAACGACAACTTCCAGTTCCTGCACGGCCACATGCTGCTGGTGGGCGTGGCGCTCTTCGCGGGATACGGCGCGGGGTACTTCTGGATCGCCGGGAGGTCGGACGGTGGTCCGGCCCCCGGCGTCACCCCGGCGCTCGCCAACCTCCAGTTCTGGCTCGCCAACGTCGGCCTTCCGGGGATGCTCGCCGGTTCCGTCCTTCCGATCGGCCTCGGCCTGGACCGCATCGGCGTCCTGTTCGGCTTCATCGAGGCCGCCGCCGGCATCCTTTTCGCCGTCCTGCTCCACCGCGCCCTGAAAACCGCAGTACCGGGACGTTGATGGAAACCGCAGTACTCTGGCAGAACCGGGACACTCTTGGACGATAGTTACGGCAGGAAAGTCTGTCCCCGTTCTGCGGGAGTTTTCATCAACGTCCCGGTTTTGCGGGGTTACGGCAGGAGCGGTTCGCCGGGCTTGAACGCGCGGAAGCCGTACGCCCCCTCGGCGGTGAGGTAGAAGTAGCGCCACCGCTCCTTCCACGCCGGCAGGACCGCGAGCACCTTCGTCGACTCCCCGCTCGAAAACCGCATCAGCTTCTCCTGGTGGAAGTGGCCCAGCAGGACGAAGTCGACCCCCCTCCCGAACATCCGCATCCCGAACTCCCGGCAATCGCGCTCCGGGAACGACGCCTTGTACCGGCGGTTGGAGCGCTTCAGCTTCCGCTCGATCCGGTCCGCCATCGGCAGGATGATCGAGGCGGGGAGCCGCGCGACCCCCTCGTACGCCAGCCGGTTCTTCGAGATCCCCTTCCAGAACCGGTAGGCGAAATCCGCCCGGTTGATCGTGTCCCCGTGGGCGAGGTAGAGCCTCTTCTCCCCGACCGCCGCCCGCATCTCCCCCTCCGAGACCGCGTCGAACGTGGTCCCCTCGTGGTCCCTCTTCAGGTAGAAGTCGCGGTTCCCCTCCACGTAGTACAGGTGCAGCCCCCCCCGCCGCAGCTCCCGCAGCCGGTCCACGATCGGCTTCTGGAATCCGAAGGTCAGGGCCGGCGAGCCGAACCACAGGTCGAACACGTCTCCCAGCAGGTAGAGGGGGATCTTTTCGTCGGCGCAACGCTCCGCCAACTCCACGAAGCGGCGGCTGTGGATGTCGTCCTGGTTCAGATGGGCGTCGGAGAGGAAGATCGCCCGGTCCGCGGAGATCGGGAACCCTTTTTCCATATGGAGATATTAAGATAGCACAAGGAAATCGACGAGGGGGTCTTGCGGGATGACGCTGCTTTCCGGGATCCGGGTGCTGGACCTCTCCCTCCAGCTCCCGGGACCGTACTGCACGATGATGATGGCGGACTACGGGGCCGACGTGATCAAGGTGGACGAGCCGGAGCCTCGCGTCCGCACCCCGTTCTCCGGCGGGGAGTCCGGGACGAGCTCCGTGGAGCGGTACCTGAACCGGGGGAAGAAGAGCCTCACCCTGAACCTGAAGTCGGGGGAAGGGAAGGAGATCTTCCGGAAGCTGGCCGCCTCGGCCGACGTCGTGGTGGAGGGGTTCCGCCCCGGCGTGGTGAAGCGGCTGGGGGTGGACCACGAGACGCTGTCGGCGGTCAATCCGCGCCTGGTGTACTGCTCCATCTCCGGCTACGGGCAGACCGGCCCGATGCGCGACGTCGCGGGGCACGACATCAACTACATCTCCTACGCGGGGGTGCTGGGGGTGTGCGGCCGTCCGGGCGCGCCTCCGACGCTCCCGCCGGTGCAGATCGGCGACCTGTTCGGCGGCGGGATGATGGCGCTGTCCGGCATCCTGATGGCGCTCCTCGAACGTCAGCGGACCGGGGTGGGGCGGGCGATCGACGTGTCGATGACGGACGGGTCGCTGGCCATGCTCGCGCTGGTCGCGCCTCCCGTGATGGCGGGGGAGATGGTCGAGGAGCGCGGGAACATGATCCTGACCGGGATGCTCCCGTGCTACGAAGCGTACCGGTGCGCGGACGGGGAGTACGTGAGCGTGGGGCCGCTGGAAGGGTGGTTCTGGAAGGCGTTCGTCGAGGCGGTCGGGCGCCCCGACCTCGAACCGTTCCAGTACGCCGCGGGGGAGGAAGGCGCGCGGGTCCGGGCGGAGCTGTCGAAGGCGTTCGGGACGCGGACGCGGGACGAGTGGGTGCGCGCGTTCGAGGGGAAGGATGTCTGCCTGTCGCCCGTCCTGTCGGTCGCCGAGGCGCTGTCCCACCCCAACACGCTGGCGCGGAGGATGGTGATCCCCGTCGAATCGCCTTCTGGCGGGACCGAGCGGCAGCTCGGAATGCCGATCAAGGCCGGCGGCGTGCCCGAGTCGCCCCGCCGCGCCCCGAAGCTGGGGGAACACGACGACGAAATCCTGGCCGGGATCGGGTACGGGACGGAACGGATCGCCGCGTTGCGCGACGCGGGGGTCGTCCGCAAACGGTCCGGGGGCGCGACGTGACGGAATCCGCGGTCGTTTCGGCGATCCGGCCGGGCGGGAAAGTCGATCCGTCGTGCGACCCGGGGCTGTCCGACCGGGACCTGCTTCTTTTATACGAAAAAATGGTCCTCCTGCGGTCGCTGGACGAAAAGGGGATCGCGCTGCAGCGGGAGGGGCGGATCGGCTTCTACGTGCCGTCGGCGGGCCAGGAGGCGTGCCCGGTGGGAGCCGGGCACGCCCTCCGGGAAGGGGACTGGATCTTCCCGTCATACCGGGACCAGGGCATGGCGTTGATGCGGGGGTGCCCGCTCGTCACGCTCGTCGCCCAGCTCTACGGTAACTCCGCGGACCCCACGCGGGGACGGCAGATGCCCAACCACTGGTGCGACCGGACCATCCGCCTGGTTTCCGTCTCCTCCCCCGTGGCCACCCAGCTCCCGCACGCCGTGGGCGCGGCCTACGCGGCGAAGCTGCGCGGGGAGCCGGTCGCGACGATCGCCTCCTTCGGCGACGGCGGGACATCCACGGGGGAGTTCCACGCGGCGATGAATTTCGCCGGCGTCTTCCGGACTCCCACCGTCTTCTTCTGCGAGAACAACCGGTACGCGATCTCCGTTCCCGTGTCACGGCAGACCGCCGCTTCGTCGCTGGCCGTCAAGTCGCAGGCGTACGGGTTCCGGGGCGTCCGCGTGGACGGCAACGACGTTCTGGCGGTGCACTTCGTCGCCCGGGAGGCGCTTGCCCGCGCACGGGCGGGCGAGGGACCGACCCTGATCGAGTCGCTGACCTACCGGATCGGGCCGCACTCCACCTCCGACGACCCGACGGTCTACCGGTCGGAGGAAGAGGTTTCCGCGTGGAGGAAGAAGGACCCGATCCTCCGATTCGCCGCGTTCCTCGGCAAGCGGGGGCTCCTCACCGAAACGTCCGCCGCGGAAACGGCCGCGGCGGCGAAGGAAACGGTACGGAAAGCGGTGGAGACGGTGGAGGCGGCGCCCCCGGTGCCGCTTTCGAGCCTCTTCGAGGATGTCTACTCGGAGATGCCTCGCCACCTCGCGGAGCAGCGGGACGCGCTCCTCTCCGGGAAGGGCTGAGGCGATGCCCACGATCACCCTGCTTCAGGCGGTCCATGACGCGCTCCTCGAGGAGATGGCGCGCGACCCGCGCGTGATCCTGCTGGGGGAGGACGTGGGGCGCGAAGGGGGCGTCTTCCGGGCGACGCAGGGTCTGCTTCAGCGGTTCGGTCCGGAACGGGTGGTCGACTCGCCGCTGAACGAGGGCGGGATCGTCGGCATGGCGATCGGGATGGCAATGAACGGCATGCGCCCCGTGGTGGAGATCGAGTTCGCCGACTTCATCTACCCCGCCTTCGACCAGATCGTATCCGAGCTGGCCAAGATGCGGTACCGTTCGGCCGGCCAGTTCTCCGCCCCCGTCGTCCTGCGCGCACCGTCGGGCGGCGGCATCAAGGGCGGCCACTACCACTCCCAGAGCCCGGAGGCGTACTTCATCCACACGCCGGGACTGACGGTGGCGATGCCCTCCACCCCCGCGGACGCCAAGGGGCTTCTCACATCGGCGATGCGCTCCCCGGATCCGGTCCTGTTTTTCGAGCCGAAGGCGCTCTACAGGACGGTCCGGGGTGAGGTGCCCGAAGGGGAGCACCTCGTGCCGATCGGGAAGGGGACCGTGGTCCGGGAGGGGAAGGACCTCACGCTGATCGCCTGGGGGGCGATGGTCCCGATGGCAGGGAAGGCCGCGGAACTCGCGGAAGCGGAGGGGGTAAGCGTCGAGGTCGTCGACCCGCGCACGTTGTGGCCCCTGGACATCGAGACGATCGAGGCGTCGGTGCGCCGCACGGGCCGGGCGTTGGTCCTCCACGAAGCGCCGCGGACATGCGGGTTCGGCGCCGAAGTGGCCGCGTTGATCCAGGAGCGGTGCTTCCTGCACCTGAAGTCGCCGATCGGGCGGGTGACCGGGTTCGACACGCCGTTCCCCTACGCGCTGGAGAAGGCGTACCTGCCGGATCCGGACAGGACGATGCGCGCCATCCGCGCGGCGATGGAATTCTAGAAAATCCCACCGACGGGAGGGTGAGGCCGATGGCGAAAGGATTCCGGCTGTTCGTGGCGGGAAAGTGGGTCGCCGAAAAGGAGACCATGCCCGTGATCGATAAGTACACGGGAGAGACCATCGCCAGCGTCCCGGTGGCGTCCAGGGACACGACGGGACGGGCGATCGCGGCGGCGCACGAGGCGTTCCCCGCGTGGTCGCGCACGCCGGCCTACAAGCGGTACCAGCTCCTGGCGAAAGTGTCCCGGCTCCTCGAGGAGCGCCGGGAGGAGATCGCGACGATCATCTGCCGGGAGGCGGGGAAGGCGTGGAAATATTCCGTCGGAGAGGTCTCCCGCTCCGTCGAGACGTACCGGTTCTCCGCGGAGGAGGCCAAGCGGATCCACGGGGAGACGGTGCCGATGGACGCCAGTTTCGCCGGGGAGGGGCGGGTGGGGTACTGGCTGCGCTCCCCGCTGGGAGTGGTCTCCGCGATCACCCCGTTCAACTTCCCCCTGAACCTCGTGGCGCACAAGGTCGGGCCCGCGCTGGCGGTGGGGAACACGATCGTCCTGAAGCCCGCGTCCACGACGCCGCTGTCCGCGTTCCTGCTGGCGGAGATCATCGAGGAGGCCGGGGCCCCCCCCGGAGTGTTCAACGTCGTGGTCGGCTCGGGGGGAACGGTGGGCGAATGGCTCACCGTGGACCCGCGGATCGCCAAGATCTCCTTCACCGGGTCGCCCCCCATCGGGGAGCAGATCGTCCGCAAGGCGGGATTGAAAAAAGTGACGATGGAGCTGGGGAACAACTCCGGCACGATCATCGAGCCGGACGCGGATCTTTCCGCGGCGGTCCCCCGGTGCGTGATGAGCGCCTTCGCCAACTCCGGCCAGGTGTGCATCTCCCTGCAGCGCATATACGTCCACAAGGAGATCGCGAAGGAGTTCACGAAGCGGTTCATCGAGGAGACGAGGAAGCTCAAGGTCGGCAACCCGCTCGAGAAGGATTGCGACGTGGGGCCGATGATCGACATCAAAGAGGCCGAGCGCGCCGAGGGGTGGGTGAAGGAATCGGTGAAGGAGGGGGCGAAGGTGCTGGCCGGCGGAAAGCGCGAGGGAAGGATGATGCAGCCGACGGTGCTGGTGAACGTCCGCCCGGAGATGAAGGTGATGTGCCAGGAGGCGTTCGCGCCGCTGGTCTCGATCTACGAATACGACAAATTCGAGGACGCGGTGGCGATGGTCGACGACTCCCCGTACGGGCTGCAGGCCGGGGTCTACACGAACGACCTCCGGAAGGCGATGTACGCCGTGGACCGGATCAACGTGGGCGGCGTGATGATCAACGACACATCGATCTTCCGGGTCGACCACATGCCGTACGGCGGGAACAAGCTCTCCGGCCTCGGCCGCGAGGGCGTCCGCTTCGCCTGCGAGGAGATGACGGCGATCAAGATGGTGATGATCAAGCCGTGACCCGATGACGGCGCCGAAGGAAGTCCTCGATCTCGTCGAGCGGTTCGACCGGGGCCGCGCCGCCTACCGTTCGCCCGCATACAACGAGACGCAACTCCGCAGGGAGTTCCTTGACCCGTTCTTCGTCGCCCTGGGCTGGGATGTCGAAAACCGCGCGGGGTGGGCGGAACCGTACAAGGAAGTCATCCACGAGGATGCCATCAAGATCGGGGGGTTCACGAAGGCCCCCGACTACTGTTTCCGCGTCGGCGGAACCCGGAAATTCTTCGTGGAGGCGAAAAAGCCCGCCGTCGACATCCGAACGGACGCAAGCCCCGCCTTCCAGCTTCGCCGGTATGCCTGGTCCGCAAAACTACCTTTAAGCATCCTGACCGCGCAGGCGGACAAGGCGTCGCTCGGCCGCGTGCGGTACCTCGCGTACACCGACTACCCTGAGAAATGGGAGGAGGTCGCCTCCGTTTTCTCGAAGGATGCGGTGCTGAAAGGTTCCTTCGACAAGTACGCGGAAAAGAGTCGGACGAAGAAAGGCACCGCGGAAGTCGACGCCGCGTTCCTGCAGGAGATCGAGTCGTGGCGTGACTTGCTGGCGCGTAACCTCGCCCTCCGGAACCCGCGTCTGACGCAACGGGAGCTGAACTTCGCTGTCCAGCGCACCATCGACCGGATCATCTTTCTCAGAATCTGTGAGGACCGGGGGATCGAGCCGGAAGGGCGGCTCCTCGGCCTGACCAACGCCCCGGGGATATACGCTCGCCTCCTCGAACTATACCGTCGGGCGGACGAGCGGTACAACTCGGGGCTCTTCCACTTCCGGCAGGAGAAATGGCGCGCCGAGGATTTCGACCGTCTCACGCCCGGCCTGGCGGTCGAGGACAAAGTCCTGAAGGATATTCTCAAAAACCTGTACTACCCGGACAGCCCGTACGAGTTCTCTGTTCTTCCCGCCGACATCCTCGGGCAGGTGTACGAGCAGTTTCTCGGGAAGGTGATCCGCCTCACCGCGGGACATCAGGCCAAGGTCGAGGACAAGCCCGAGGTGAAGAAGGCGGGAGGCGTCTTTTACACGCCGACCTACATCGTCGAGTACATCGTCCGGAACACCGTGGGGCGCCTGCTGGAGGGGAAGACCCCGAAGGAAGCGGCAAAGATCACGATACTCGACCCCGCCTGCGGTTCGGGATCGTTCCTCCTCGGAGCTTATCAGCTCCTGCTCGACTGGCACCGGGAGTGGCACGCCGACCACGGGAAAGAGAAGTGGGCGACCGGGAAAA
>JACRNP010000106.1:10408-20211 GCA_016234845.1 Deltaproteobacteria bacterium
GGGATGGGAGCGGAGTGGCGGCTCACTACCGCGGAACGGAAGCGGATCCTGACGAACAACGTCTTCGGCGTGGACATCGACCCGCAGGCGGTCGAGACGACAAAGCTCTCCCTGCTGCTGAAAGTACTCGAAGGGGAGTCGGAGCAGACGCTCTCCTCGCAGTTCAAGCTATTCCAGGAACGGGCCCTGCCCGACCTGGGGAGCAACATCAAGTGCGGCAACTCCCTCATCGGCTCCGATTTCTACCAAGGCGCCAGCGGCGTGTTGCCGCTGTTCGGGGAGGAGGAGCGTCTCCGGATCAACGTGTTCGACTGGGAGAAGGAGTTTCCCCGGATATTCGGCGGGGCGAACCACGGTTTCGACGCGGTGATCGGGAATCCGCCATATGTCCTGTTGCAGGATGAATTTCGGGACGATCGCCAACTGGAATATTTCAGGCGAAAGTTCGGCTCAGCCTCTTACAAAGTGGATACGTATCATCTGTTTATTGAGAAATCGATTGGAATCACAAGTGCGCGAGGGCTGTGTTCACTGATAACACCTGCAAATTTCATGACCAACAACAAGCTCTCCGGGCTAAGAAGACTGATGGTCGATTCCGGCATTGAAAAAATTGTCGTTATCGATGGCAAAGTGTTTTCGAAAGCAAGTGTCGATAATGCAATCTTGGTTCTTTCACCATCGGTTAGAAATAAGGGGACGTTTCGTGTGATCACAGCGGCTCATGCAAACTGTACCCTCGAAGTCGTCTCGGAAATTAAGGTAAACAATCGAGCTGTCAAAGAAGACCAATATTCTCTGTTTACCGGATCAAACGAGTCGGCGCTGAACAACCTTTGGACGAAGGTATGTGCGGTATCCAATCCTTTGGGAGATATGGCATATGTCAATTTCGGGAAACAGTTACGTGACAGGAAAAAATATCCTACAGATGTGATTCGGATTCCCGATGGTTCGGGAATTCCATCGAAATATCGCGTTTGCTTGACCGGCAAGGACATAACTCGATACCGATTGGCTTGGGGAAAGCTTGCCTGCTTGAATGATCGATCCGCCCAATGCGGTGGTTGTTGGGACAATGATCGGCAAGACGCAAAAGGAAAGTTGATCACTAGGCAGATCGGTCGTTATCCTGAATTTGCTATGGATACGGTAGGATACCAATGCTTGAACACGGTCTTCATGGTCAATGCGATGGAAGACGTTGGCGTCAATCCATCTTATTTGTTGGCGATCCTGAATTCGAAGCTTCTGAGATTGCTTTGGACTGACCGGTACTACGACAAGCGGAATACGTTTCCTAAAATCAAGGGGACATTCCTCAAGCAATTGCCCATCCGTCGGATCGAATTTTCCGTTAATGCCGACCGAGGCTGTCACGACCGGATGGTCGCGCTTGTCGAGTCGATGCTGTCGCTCCACAAGCAGCTTGCGTCGGCGAATACCGGCCACGAAAAGACCGCCCTCCAGCGCCAGATCGACGCCACCGACCGTCAAATCGACCAACTCGTGTACGAACTGTACGGCCTGACCGACGAGGAGATCCGGATCGTCGAGGGAGGTATTCCAAAGGATTGATGGCACATTGCCAACAATCGTTGGGTTATCCCTCCGGTTTCCAGTGCTCTCTTGGAAACGCTGCCACATTTTATTGACATCTTGTAGTTTATAAGCTACATATTGTTCTATGGACATCCGAGAGAGGGAAATCCGTCTCTATGTCACCCGTAGTGGGAAGGTTCCATATTCGCAGTGGCTGAACTCGTTGAAAGATATCCGGGCGCGTGCTGTGATCCGCGTTCGGTTGAACAGGATCCGGTTGGGTAATTTCGGTGATTGCAAGTCCGTGAGGGAAGGGGTCATGGAGTTGCGGATCGATTACGGTCCAGGATATCGCGTGTACTTCGGCCGGATTGGAAGACAGATCGTCCTTCTGCTCTGTGGAGGGGACAAATCGTCCCAATCGAAGGACATCGAGCAGGCCCAAGCGTATTGGGCGGATTACAGGAGAAGAGAAGATGGCGACGAGTAAAAGTTATACAAAGGAACTGATCCGAGAGTTGAAGGACCCGAGGGAAGCGGCGGAATACCTTAGTGCAGCCTTGGAGGACGGTGATATGGAAGTCTTTCTGCTGGCGCTCAAGGACGTGGCCGATGCATTGGGCGGCGGATTTTCGAGACTGTCACGAAAAACGCGGCTGAACCGGGAAAACCTTTACAGGATGCTCTCCGAGAAGGGGAATCCCGAGCTGCGCAGCATGGGAGCGCTGCTCGACGCGCTCGGCTTGAAACTCTCGGTTGATGTCAAGGAAGCTTCCTGAATGGAGGTGAAACCGATCCGTACGCAGGCCGATTACAGGGCGGCGCTGAGAAACATCTCCTCCCTTCTCGATGCCCCCGAGGGGTCGAAAGAAGTGGGGATGCTGGAAGTCCTCTCCGTGCTCGTTGAGGCGTACGAGGAGGAACACCATCCTGTGGACCCGCCGGATCCCATCGAAGCGATCAAGTTCCGGATGGACCAGATTGGGTTTACCCATCGCGACCTGGAGCCGTACCTCGGGAGCCGCGCCCGCGTGTCCGAGGTACTGAACCGGAAGCGCACCCTGTCCGTGGAGATGATTCGCCGCCTGAACGCGGGTCTTGGCATCCCGGCAGAGATCCTGATCCGGCCGTACAAGGCGGGTCGCGCCGCTTAAGGCATCTTCCGGATCACGACGACCACCTCCACGGCTCGGGGACCCATTCGAAGGCGCCCTTGGCCGCCCGGACATGCCCGAGGCCCGGGAACGGCATGTGGTACGCCAGGACCCGCAGCTTGTCGGCGGCCGCGCGGTCGAGGATCCGCCGCCGCGTCTGCGCCCCCAGCCCCGGATCGACGTCGAACGCGGCGGTCCACTCCGGGTGGGCGAACATCAGGGGGTGGTGGACCGTGTCGGCCGAGTTCAGCAGCGCCTCCTTCCCCGAGGTGATCAGCAGCGCGATGTGGCCGGGGGTGTGGCCCGGCGCTTCGACGACTTCCACTCCCTCCACGATCCTCTTCCCCGGAGACACCGGGGTGAGCCGGCTCCCGATCGCCGCGAGGTATTTCCTCGCCCCCGCCAGCGACTGCTCCCGGCGCTCCTTGGGGAGCCGGAGCTTCGAGAAGTCGGGATCCGTCCCCGTCCAGAAATCGACCTCGGTCTTCGAGGCGAAGTACGCGGCGTTCGGGTAGACCGGCTTCCCGTCCGGGTCGAGGAGTCCGCCGAAATGGTCGCCGTGGGCGTGGGTCAGCACGACGGCGGTGACCTGCGACGGCTTGACCCCGGCGGCTTCCATCCGCTCGCGGACCTTCCCGAGATTCGACCCGAAGAGACCGCCGGCGCCCGAGTCGACGAGGATCAGCTCCCCGCCGATCGAAAGGAGCAGGGTGTTTATGTCCAGGTGGATCCGGTCCGTCGGCAGGAAGGCGGACCGCAGCGTCCCTTCCAGCTCCTCCTTCGACGCCTCCGGCGCCCAGGTCGGCTGGATCGGCTGGAAAGTCAGGCCCCCGTCGTTGATCACGACCGCCTCGGCGTCCCCGATCGCGAACCGGTAATACCCCCCGGCCTGCGGCCCTTTCAGGGCGGGGGCGGCCTCCGGCGCGGCTTCCGCGACGGTTCCCCACGGCAGGGCGGCCGCAAGGCCCGCGGCGCCGGCCACCTTGAACGCCTCCCTGCGGGAAAATTTCAACGCATCGATCCGCTCCATTCCGAACATGGCGGTTCCTCCTCTTTTCGATCGGCCGTCCGCATCGCGGCCCCCGACATCCTGTTTCCGTTAAGATGGCCCGTTTCGGGATTCTGCTCCCTTCCGCAAGCAGATTCCCGCCGGGGAGGGCGGACGCACCGTCCCCCGGGAAGGCACGTTTTTCGCCCCATCCCGCGGGATTCGGATATCATTTGCGCATGACGATCGAGTTGAAGCTCCCCGACGTCGGGGAAGGGATCGCGGAAGGCGAAATCGTCCGCTGGCTGGTCTCCGAGGGTGCGCCGGTCAAGGAGGACGACCTTCTCGTCGAGGTGCTGACCGACAAGGCGAACGTCGAGATCCCGTCGCCGGTCGACGGGACCCTCGTCCGGATCCTCGCCCGGCCCGGGCAGACCGTCAAAGTGGGCGAAGCGCTCGCGCTGATCGAGCCGTCCTCCGCCAAGGTTCCGGCGCCGTCGGCGGAAAGGCCGAAGGATGCACTCGCGACCCCCGCGGTGCGGAAGCTCGCCCGGGATCTCGGCGTGGACCTGAACGCGGTGGGGGGGACCGGCGCCGGAGGCCGGGTGACCGAGGAGGACGTGCGCCAGTCGGCCCGGCGGGAAACCGGGCGGGCGCAGCCGTCCGGAGCGCCCGGGGAGGGCCGGATCGAGCGGATCCCTTTCCGGGGAAAGCGCCGGATGATCGCCCGGAAGATGGCCGCCGCAAAGACCAAGGTCCCCCACGTCCTCCTGGTGGACGAGGCGGACGTTTCGGGGATACTGGCCGAACGGGCGAAGCTTCGGGAGACGGGCGAACGGGAGGGGGTCCGGATCACCATCCTTCCGTTCCTCCTGAAAGCGGTCGCCGCCGCCCTGCAGCTGCACCCCGCCCTCAACTCCTCCCTCGACGAGGAGCGGGAGGAGATCGTCCTGAAGAAGGTGTACGACATCGGGATGGCGGTGGACACCGAGGACGGGCTGATCGTCCCGGTGGTCCGCAACGTAACCGGTAAAACGATCATCGAACTGGCGCGGGAGATCGAACGGCTGTCGGAATCGGCGCGGGAAGGGTCCCTGTCCCCGGCGGACCTCTCCGGCGGCACGTTCACGGTCACCAGCATCGGATCGATCGGGGGGCTGTTCAGCTACCCCATCATCAACGTCCCGGAGGCGGCCATCCTGGCGGCGCACAAGATCGTGAAACGGCCGGTGGTCCGCGAAGGGGAAGTCGTCGCACGCGACATGATGTACCTGAGCCTCTCGTTCGACCACCGGATCGTGGACGGCGGCGAGGCCACGCGGTTCCTGAACGAGGTCGTCCGCCGCATCGAGGCGACGGCGGTCTGACGGAAGGGATGGCCGGATGAAAACGTTCGACCTGGTCGTGATCGGGGCGGGGCCCGGCGGGTACGTCGCCGCAATCCGTGCGGCGCAGCTCGGGATGAAGGTGGCGGTGGTCGAACGGGACAAGCCGGGCGGGGTCTGCGTGAACTGGGGCTGCATCCCGTCGAAGGCGATCCTCTCCTCCGCGTGGCTGTTCGAGGACATGAAGAACGCCGCATCCTACGGGATCCGGTGCCAGGGGTTGTCGGCCGACTACGGCGAGGTGATCCGGCGCAGCCGCAAGGTGTCCGACCGGATGTCCCGGGGCGTGGCGTTCCTGTTCCGGAAGAACGGGATCGAGCTGTTCGCCGCCGGCGCGACCGTGACCTCCCCCACGACGGTCGCGGCGGGGGACGAGGAGCTGTCCGCGAAGAACATCCTCGTCGCCTCCGGAACGGCGGTCCGCGGATTGCCGGGGATCGAGCCGGACGGAAGGATCGTCCTGACGAGCGACGACGCGCTGGCGCAGGAGGAGCTGCCCCGGTCGGTGACCGTGCTGGGCGGCGGGGCGGTGGGCGTCGAGTTCGCATACGTTTACCGGGCGTTCGGCGCCGAGGTCGCGATCGTGGAGATGGAGGACCAGCTCCTTCCGCGCACCGACCGGGAGGTCGCGCTGGAGCTCGCGAAATCCCTCGGCCGGCAGGGGATCCGGGTCCTGACGGGAGCCCCCGCGACGGGGTACAACACGGTCACCCGGACGCTGCCCGTCTCCTCGGGCGGGAAGGAGGAGGCGATCACCGCGGAGAAGCTGTTGGTCGCGGTGGGCCGCAAGGTGCTCTCCGCGGACCTCGGGCTCGAGGCGTGCGGCGTCGAGCTCGACCGCGGATTCGTCCAGGTGGACGACCGGATGCGGACGACGTGCCCCACCATCTGGGCGATCGGGGACGTGACCGGCGGGATGATGCTGGCGCACAAGGCGTCGGCGGAGGGGGTGGCGGCGGCCGAGGCGATCGCGGGGATGGATTCCCGCCGCCCCGACCCGGACCGGATCCCGGCGTGCGTCTACTGCCGCCCCGAGGTGGCCACCGTGGGGCTCTCCGAGGAGGAGGCGAAGCGCCGCGGCATCGCGTACAAGGTGTCGAAGTTCCCGTTCACCGCGCTCGGGAAGGCGGTGGCGTCCGGCCACACGGAAGGGTTCGTCAAGATGATCGCGGAGGAGAGGTACGGGGAGGTGATCGGCTGCCACATCCTGGGGGTGGGGGCGCCCGACATGATCGCGGAGGTGTCGCTGGCGCGCTCGATGGAGGCGACCTTCCACGAGGTCGGCCGCGCGGTCCACGCGCACCCGACCTTGCCGGAGGCGATCCGGGAAGCGGCGCTGATGCTGGGCGGGGAGGCGATCGACAAAGGACACGGCACGCGAGGACGCCTTGACGGAGCAGATGGACCGGGAGCTGTACTACTGGCTGCGGCTGGTGCGCGAGTTCGAGGACCGGGTGTCCGCCCTGGACAAGCAGGGGAAGCTCATGGGGGGCGTCTACTCCGGCAAGGGGCAGGAGGCGGTCACGGTCGGTTTCTGCCAAGACCTCCGGTGGGACGACTGGATCTTCCCGCTCCACCGGGACCTGGGCGCCTTCCTCGTCAAGGGGGCGGATCCCAACCGACTGATGGCGCAGATCTTCGGGAAGAAGGACGGCTACGCCAAGGGGAAGGACTCGTACCTGCACGGCGGAGACCTGGCGAACGGGATCTTCGGCGCGACGTCGTGCCTCGGCGCGACGCTGCCGGTGGCGGCGGGGATGGCGTACAAGTTCAAGATCCGCAAGGAGGACCGGGTGGCGATCGCCTTCTTCGGCGAGGGGGCGAGCAGCCGGGGGGACGTCCACGAGGCGATGAACTTCGCCGGCGTCCACAAGCTCCCGGTGGTCTTCGTCTGCGAGAACAATTTCTACGCCTACTCCACCCCCAACGAGCTCCAGTTCGGAGTCGACAACGTGGCGGACCGCGCCGCCGGGTACGGGTTCAAGGGCGAGGTGGTGAACGGGAACGACCTGCACGCGGTCCTCAAGTCGGCGCAGAAGGCGGTCGCCCGCGCGCGGAAGGGGGAGGGCCCCACGCTCGTTGAGTGCAAGACGTACCGGTACCACGGCCACTCCGAGCACGACCGCGCGGACTACCGGGAGGCGGAGGAGGTCATCACCTGGGAGAGCAGGGACCCGGTGATGCAGTGGGAGGTCTACCTGCAGAAGAAGAAGTACGACTTCGCCGCCATCCAGTCGGAGACCTCCGAAAAGGTGAAGCGGATCGTGGAAGGCGCGGTCGCCTTCGCGGAAAAAAGCCCCGCGCCCGAGGGCCCCGACGCGATGGAGGACCTGTACGCCATGCCCATCGACACGGAGGCGCGGTAACCGATGCAGGTCACCTACATCGAGGCGATCCGGCAGGCCATGGAAGAGGAGATGGCGCGGGACAAGAACGTCATGCTCCTGGGGGAGGACGTGGGGATCATGGGGGGCGCCTTCAAGGCGTCCGCCGGGCTGCAGGAGAAGTTCGGGGCCGACCGCGTGGTGGACACGCCGATCTCCGAGTCGCTGATCATCGGGGCGGGGGTGGGTCTCGCGGTGCAGGGGATGCGGCCGATCCTCGAGATGCAGTTCATCGACTTCATCGCGTGCGGGTTCGACCAGATCGTGAACACCGCGGCGACCTTGCGGTACCGGCACGGCGGGCAGACCGCCTGCCCGATCGTGATCCGGGGGCCGTCCGGGGGCGGCGTCCACGGCGGGCTGTACCACTCCCAGAATCCGGAGGCGTGGTTCTTCCACGTCCCGGGCCTGAAGATCGTGGCCCCGTCCACCGCGTACGACGCCAAGGGGCTGATGAAGTCCGCGATCCGGGACGACGACCCGGTGCTCTACTTCGAGCACAAGTTCCTCTACCGCCGGATCAAGGAGGACATCCCGCAGGAGGAGTTCGTCGTCCCGATCGGCAAGGCCGCGCTGCGGAAGGAGGGTGCTCTACTTCGAGCACAAGTTCCTCTACCGCCGGATCAAGGAGGACATCCCGCAGGAGGAGTTCGTCGTCCCGATCGGCAAGGCCGCGCTGCGGAAGGAGGGGAGGGACCTGACGGTCATCACCTACAGTTCGCCGGTGCACGCGGTGATGAAGGCCGCGAGGGACCTGGCGAAGGAGGTGGACATCGAGGTGATCGACCTGCGGACCCTGATGCCGCTCGACTGGGGGACGATCCAGGCGTCCGTTCGGAAGACCGGAAAGGTCCTGATCGTCCACGAGGCGCGGCTGACCGGAGGGGTGGGGGCCGAGATCGCCGCCCGGATCTCCCAGGACTGCTTCGACGATCTCGACGGGCCGGTGATGCGGCTGGCGGCACGGGACGTCCACACGCCGTTCGCCCCGGCCATGGAGGAGTACGTCCTCCCGAACCAGGAGAAGATCGCCGAGGCGATCCGGAAGTTGGCTTCCTACTAAGGAATTTCCAAGGAGCGCGAGCCGATGCTGATCGACGTGGTGATGCCCCAGCTGGGGGAAAGCGTGGTCGAGGGGGTCGTGGTGAAATGGCTCGTCGAGGCCGGGGAGCTGGTCGCCAAGGACCAGCCCCTCGTCGAGATCTCCACCGACAAGGTCGACGCCGAGATCCCTTCGCCCGTGGAGGGCCGCGTGGCGCAGCTCCTGGTCAAGGCGGGGGAGACGGTGCCGATCCTCACGGTCGTGGCGAAGATCGAGACGGACAAGGAAGCCGCCGCGCCGCCGCCCGAGGCGGCTGCGCCGTGGGACGAGGAGACGGAAGGGTTCCCCGGCCACATGGCGCGCAAGACGGAGCCGCCGATACCGGCGCCGCCCCGTGTGGAGCCGTCCGCGCCGTCGCCGCCTCCTCCGTCGCCCGCGTCCGGACGGATGCGGATCACGCCGGTCGTCGCACGCATGGCCGCCGAGCACGGGCTGGACCTGACGAAGATCGCGGGCACGGGGATCGACGGGCGGGTGACCCGGAAGGACGTCGAGGCGTACCTTGCCTCCGGCGGCGCCGCCGCGCCGGCATCCGCGCCCGCGCCGGCCGCCCCCCCGCCCGCCGCCGCGCCGCCGCCGGAAGCGGCGCCTCCGGCCGCGCCCGCCGCGGCTCCGAAGATCGCGACCGTACCGCCGCCCGCGCCCGCCGCGGCGGACCAGGTGGTGCCGTGGACTCCGATCCGCAGGAAGATCGCCGCGCACATGGTGGCGAGCAAGCAGACTTCCCCGCACGTGCATATCTTCGCCGAGGTCGACATGCACCTCGCGGTCGCGCACCGGGCGAAGTTGAAGGGCCAGGGGGTGACGGTCACGTACCTCCCCTACGTGATCTTCGCGGCGGCGAAGGCGCTGGGGGAGTTCCCCATCGTGAACGCCGTGGTGTCGGGGGAGAGCACGATCCTCAAGAAAGGCATCCACATCTCCGTGGCGGTGGACACCGAGAAGGGGCTGCTCGTCCCGGTGCTGCGGCACGCCGACCGGAAGTCGCTTACGGAGATCGCGGCCGAGGTCGACGGCTTCGGCGCGCGCGCGAAGGCCGGGAAGATATCGCCGGACGAACTGTCCGGGGGCACCTTCAGCGTCACCAACCCCGGCGCGAAGGGGAACCTCTTCGGGACGCCGATCATCAACCAGCCGCAGGTGGGGATCCTGCGGATGGGGCAGCTCTTGAAGCGCCCCGTGGTGGTGACGGCGGATGGGGAGGACTCCATCGTCATCCGGCCGACGATGTACCTGTGCATGGCGTAC
>JACRNP010000107.1 GCA_016234845.1 Deltaproteobacteria bacterium
CCCGCCGCTTCTCGGCCTCCTCGTACCGGGAGAGCAGCGCCAGCAGCTCCTCCTCGCGGGCGGCGTTGGTGCGGCGCGTCCCCTCGATCTCCTTGAGCATCGCGTAATATTCCTTGTTCGTCTTGATCGACATGAGCTTGGCCTTGGCCCGTTCGACCTTGTCCCGCTCCTCCTCGATCTCCCGCTCCTTGTCCCGCCGCTGCGTGCGCAGGGTCTCGTACTCCTGGTCCGCCGCGAGGAACTTCGCCTCCCGCTCCTCGAAGAGGCTCTTCAGGTCCGCCACCTCGAGCGGGATCCGCTGTTTCTCCTCCTCGAGCCGACGCGCCTGGCTCATCACCTCCTGCAGGTCGATCAACGACTTCACCTGGTCCATCAAGGCCGCATCCCTCCCCCTGGGACCCCCGCGGAAACATGCCGCAGGGGCTCTTCCTCCATGATGACGCGGGTCGACAGGACCCCGCGGAACCGCTCGTTCACGACTCTCCGGAACTCCGGAAGGATCCACCGCTCGCCCGAGGCGTGCCCGATGTCCGCGACCGGCATGTCCCCCGCCGCCGCCTCCAGCGCCTGGTGGTACTTCACGTCGCCGGTGACGAAGAGGTCCGCGCCGGCCTCCCGCGCGGAGCCGTAGAACTCCGCACCGCTCCCCCCCACGATCGCGACGCGACGGACCGTTTTCCTGCGGGGACCGGCCGCCTTGATCCACGACGGACGCAGCGTCCGCCGCACCTCCTCGAGGACCGCGCCGAGGGTCGTCGCGGCGCGCAGCTCTCCGACGGCGCCCACGCCGCCGCCCAGCGCCCCTCCGCGCAGCGGCACGACGTCGATCGCCGGCTCCTCGTACGGATGGGCCGCCCGGATCGCCCGCAACACGGACGGAACGAGGGTTCCCGCCGCCACGGTCTCCAGGCGCACCTCCTCGACGCGTTCCTCGCGGCCGGAGGCGCCGACGAACGGATCGGTCCCGATCCCGCCGAGGAACGTCCCCGTTCCGGGGGTCCGGAAGGAGCAGAGCGAGTACCCGCCGATCCGCCCCGCTCCCGCTCCGGCGGCGGCGGCGAGGATGGAGTCCGCGTGCGCGGCGGGAACGAACACGACGACCTTGCAGGCGTCCGATGCCGGCTCCCCCGGAATCAGGGGACGGATCCCGCCAAGCCCCAGCCGGCGCGCCATCGCGTGCGACACCCCGCGGGGGGCGACGTCGGCGTTCGTGTGCGCGCAGATCGCCGCCGTGCCCATTCGCGCCAGCGCGTACGCGGCGGACGACGCGGAACGGTCCGGGCGGAACGACGAAAGCGCGGTGAACACGACGGGGTGATGGGTGACGAGCAGGTCGGTCGGCGAATCCTTCAGGGCGGAGAGGACTTTCGGCGTGGCGTCGAGGGCGAACAGGACCGACCGGACGGGGGCGCCCGGGTCCCCGACGAGGATCCCGACGTTGTCCCAATCGGCCTTGTGGGCAAAGGGAAAATGGTCGTCGAGCGCCCGCCACACGTCCATCACGGTGACGGAGGCGCGCTTCACGCTCCCGCCGCCCCGCCCGGCAACAACGCAACGGCGTACGCCGCGACCCCGGCGACGGTTCCTTCCGGCCCTACTGGCAGCAAGCGCATGGCGGTTTCTTCATCGTCAATGGTGGGCCCACCTGGCCTCGAACCAGGGACCGACCGGTTATGAGCCGGTGGCTCTGACCAACTGAGCTATGGGCCCGAACCTCTGAATTCAAGGGCAATTGCTGATTATGAGTCCCCATCGGCCGTGGTGTCAATGTGCCGGCGCCGCCCCTATTCGAGGAACGTCCGCAGCCGCTTGCTCCGGCTCGGGTGGCGCAGCTTCCGCAGCGCCTTCGCCTCGATCTGCCGGATCCGCTCCCGGGTGACCTCGAAGTCCTGGCCCACCTCCTCGAGGGTGTGGTCGGACTTCTCTCCGATTCCGAACCGCATCCGGAGGACCCTCTCCTCCCTCGGGGTCAGGCTGCCGAGCACCTTGTCCACCTGCTCCGACAGGTCGAGGTTGATCACGGAGTCCACCGGGGACGCGGTGTTCTTGTCCTCGATGAAGTCGCCCAGGTGGCTGTCCTCCTCCTCCCCGATCGGGGTCTCGAGGGAGATCGGCTCCTTGGCGATCTTCAGCACCTTCCGGACCTTCTCGAGCGGGATGTCCATCCGCTCCGCGATCTCCTCGGGCGCCGGCTCCCGGCCGAGCTCCTGCACCAGGTAGCGCGAGGTCCGGATCAGCTTGTTGATCGTCTCGATCATGTGGACCGGGATCCGGATGGTCCGCGCCTGGTCGGCGATCGCCCGCGTGATCGCCTGCCGGATCCACCACGTCGCGTAGGTGGAGAACTTGTACCCCCGGCGGTACTCGAACTTGTCGACCGCCTTCATGAGGCCGATGTTCCCCTCCTGGATGAGGTCCAGGAACTGCAGGCCGCGGTTGGTGTACTTCTTGGCGATCGAGACCACCAGCCGAAGGTTCGCCTCGACCAGCTCCCGCTTGGCTTCGCGGACCTTCCGCTCCCCGCGCTCGATCGCGGCCAGCGTGACCTTGATCTCCGCGGCCGACAATCCCGCCTCCCGCTCCACCTTCCGGATCGTGGCGCGGGACTCCCGGAGCGCCTCCTCGATCGCAACGAGCTTCTCCTTCTTCACGTGGTGCTTCGACGCGGCCTTCGCCAGCCCGTCCTTCTTCTCCTTGATCTCCCGGAAGAGCCGGGAGAGCTCCTTCTCCGGCAGCTTCACCTTTTCGCAGCACTCCCGGATCCGGGTCTCCGCGGCCTCGACCAGGTCCGCGTACCGGCGGATCTTGTCGCCGATGACCTCGATCTGCCGCTCCTTGAGGTGGATCTCCTGGATCGACTCGACCACGCGCTCGTTCAGGGAGGCGACCTTGGACTTCAAGGGCTGCCGCTCCTTCTCCTTCACGCCCCCCTTGCGCAGCCGCGCCTCGATCTCGGCCGCGGACTGGTGCGTGCGGCGGACCCGCTGGATGATCCGCAGCACCTTGTCGAGCGCCGCCTTCTCCTCCTCCTCGGTGGAATCCTCGTCGAGGTCCTTGATGACGTCCCGGACCTGCATCTCCCCGGCCTTCAGCTTGTCGCCGACCTTGAACAGCTCGTCGAGGGCGATGGAGCAGCTCTTGACCGACGAGACGATCTCCCGCTCCCCGTCCTCGATCCGCTTGGCGAGGCTGACCTCCCCTTCCCGGTTCAGCAGCGGGATCGCCCCCATCTCCTTCAGGTAGAGGCGGACCGGATCGTTTCCCTTGATCCCCCCGGGATACTCGAACTCCTCCTCCTCGACCGCCGGCTCCTCCTCGACCGCCGCCTCCTCCTCCTCCTCGGTCGCCTCCTCGCCGATCAGGAGGTTCGCTCCGCCGGGGATCGGGACCTTCTGGAAGTCGTCCACCACCTCGATGGCGTTCTCCCCGAAGATCTCCATGACGTCGTCGATCTGGTCCCCGGTGAGGATGTCCGGCGGGAGGACGCTGTTCAGCTCGTCGTAGGTGACGTACCCCTGCGCGCGGCCCTTCTCCACCAGCCCATCGATGCCGTCGGGATGCTTCCGCCTCGCCATCTTCACCTCACCTCGTCACCGGGATCTGCGTTCCGATTCCAACCGCTCTTTTTCCATCTTCGCGGCCAGCACGCGCGAAAAAAGGGGGGCCCTCTCGTCCTCGTCCGCCGCGGCCCGCATCCGTTCCTGGAGATCGTCGATCTCCCGCTGGGCCTGCCGGATCCGCAGCTCCCTCAGCGCGCCCGGGTATCGCCTCCGCGCCTCCTCCGGCGAAACGTCCGACCGGACGATCTCGGCGGAGAGGCGGCTCCGGACCCCTTCGGGAAGCGTCTCCGACAGCAGGGCCGCCGCGTCCGCGGACGGGGCGCGCTCCGCGAGGGACGCCAGCCGGAAGACCGCTTCCCTCGCGTCCTCCCCCGACAGCATCGGCGCCACGCCGTCCCGCACGGCCGCGACCGCGAGGGTCGGGTCCGCCGCCAGGAGCTGCAGCAGGCGGCTCTCCTCCGGGAGGGGGTCCTTCGCGGCCGCCGGGGCGTCTCCCGCCGGGGGCGCGCCCGCCCCCGGCTCCCCGACCTGCCGTCGGATCGTCTCCACCGGGAGCCCGGCCGTCGCGGCGACCCGCTGCGCGTAGAGTTCCCGTTCCGCGGGTTCCCCGATCCAGCGAAGATACTTTTCCATCAACCGCACGTACGACAGTTTTCCGGATATCGTCCCCAGGTCGTATTTCCGGGAAGCTCCCCGCTCGATGTACTCCATCAGCGGCACCGCGCCCGCGATCCGCCGGGCGATCTCCTCCATGGGAGTCACCTTCGCCCAGTCGTCGGGATCCATCCCCTTCGGGGGGAAAAGGACCTTCGGGCTCACGCCGGCCGCGTACAAGGGGCCTCCCGACCGCACGGTGGCCATCTTCCCCGCCACGTCCCCGTCGTAGAACAGGATGACGTTCCCCGACAATCGTTTCAGGGTCCTGGCGTGGGATTCCGTGAGGGCGGTCCCGCACGTCGCCACGACGCTCCGGATTCCCTTCTGCCACAGGCCGATCAGGTCCATGTATCCTTCGACCACCACCACCCTCCCTTCGTTCCGGATGGAGGGAAGCGCCTGGTGGAGGCCGTAGAGGAGCGAACTTTTCCGGTAGAGCTCCGACTCGGGGGAGTTCAGGTACTTCGGAACGGCGTCGTCGACCGCGCGCCCCCCGAAGCCGCACACGCGCCCGCGGGCGTCGGCGATGGGAAAGAGCAGCCTCCCGCGGAACCGTTCGCGGAAACCGCCGCCGGAAGACAGGAGCAGTCCCGCCGCCTCCGCGCGCGCGGGATCGATCCCGCCCCGTTTCATCGCGGCCTGCAGCTCCCCGCCGTGCCCGGCCCAACCCAGCGAGAATTCCTGTTCCGCCTCGGGGGTGACGCCGCGGCGACGGAGAAAATCCCGACCGGGCTTCCCCGCGGGGGCGCGAAGCATCTCCCGGTACGTCTCGGAAGCCAGCCGCAGGATCGCAAACAGGTCTTCCCTGGGTTTGATCCCCGGCGCCCCGCCTTCGTACCGGACCGCGACGCCGTACCGTTCCGCAAGCTCCTCGACCGAGTCCGCGAAGGACAGGTTGCGCGCCTTCATCAGGAAGTGGAAGACCGATCCCCCTTCCCCGCAGCCGAAGCATTTGAACGCCTGCCGGGTGGGGTGGACGAAGAACGACGGCGTCTTCTCCCGGTGGAACGGGCAGAGTCCCCGGAAGTTCGCTCCGGCCCGGGTGAGGGGTACCGTCTCGGAGACGATCTCCACGATGTCCGCCCGGTCCCGCACTTCCCGGATCGTGCTTTCGGAAATGCGTCCTCCCAAGGGCCTCCTCGAGGGGGCGGCCGGCACGGCGCCCCCGTACGCCCCGATGACGAGGGGCGAAAAAAAACCCGGGCGACGGCGTCGCCGGGACTGATCCCCGTACGTTCGTCCTATCCGGCCAGGAGGCGCCGGACCGTTTCGCTGACCGCTTTGCCGTCCGCCCGCCCGGCGACCTTCGGCATGAGCGTCTTCATGACGCGCCCCATGTCGGAGGGACCCTTGGCCCCCGCCTCGGCGATCGCCTCGCGCACCAGCGCCTCGACCTCGGCCTGCGGGAGCGCCTTCGGAAGGTACCGCTCGAGGACGGCGATCTCCGCCTCCTCGTTCGCGGCCAGCTCCGGCCGGTTTCCCTTCAGAAACAGGTCGATCGACTCGCGCCGCTGCTTGACCATGGTGGCGATCACCTTGAGGACCGCCTCTTCGGGAAGCTCCGCCCCCGGCGCGAGCTCCTTTCGGGTGACCGCGTCGATCTCCCGGTTCTTCAGCGCGGCGACGGCCATCCGCAAAGCAGAAAGGGCCAAGGAGTCCCGCTCCTTGGCCGCCTTCTGCATGTCCGCCCGTATCTGTTCCTTGATTCCCAACTCTACCTGCTCATCTTCTTCATTTTCTTCAAGGCCCGCTTCCTGGCCGCCAGCGTCTTCTTCTTCCGCTTGACGCTGGGCTTCTCGTAATGCTCGCGCTTGCGGATCTCCGACAGGATCCCGGCCTTCTCGCACTGTTTCTTGAACCGCTTTAATACGCTCTCGAAGGGCTCCTCTTCCTTCACGCGGACGCCCGGCATGGTTGGATCACCCCTTCCCTTGCCTGATAAAAGCCGAAAATTATTGTATCTTACGCTTTTTTCCGGTTTCGTCAACAGAAACCGGGAGGGGGATCACCCGATCTTGCCGAGGGGACGGCCCCCGAGCAGGTGAAGGTGGAGGTGCGGGACGACCTGGCCCCCCTGCTCCCCGTTGTTGATCACCACCCGGTACCCGGTCTCGGCGACTCCCTTCTCGTCGGCGATCTTCGCCGCGAGGCGCATCGCCCTCCCCAGGACGGCGGCGTCCGTCTTTCCGACGTCGTTCAGGTTCAGCATGTGCTCCTTGGGGACGATCAGCACGTGCACGGGCGCGATCGGGTGGATGTCGGCGAAGGCGATCAGGTCGTGGTCCTCGTACAACGGCTGCGTCGGCACCTCTTTCCTCGCGATCTTGCAGAAAATGCATTCCTCGCTCATGCGCTCTTCTCCCCTCGCCGGTATGCGCTTCTGTAGAAACAGCTCCGTTCCCCCGTGTGGCAGGCGGGGCCCTTCTGTCGAACGCGGTACAGGATCGTGTCGACGTCGCAGTCGTAGAGGACCTCCTCCACGTCCTGGAAGTGCCCCGACGTCTCCCCCTTCACCCAGAGCGATTTCCTCGAACGGCTCCAGTACGTCGCGTGACCCGAGGAGAACGTGTTCCGGATCGCCTCCGCGTTCGCCCACGCGACCATCAGCACCGCGTTGTCCGTGACGTCCTGGGTCACGACGGGGACCAATCCCCGGTCGTCGAACTTGACCAGCCCGACCAGCTCGTCTGCAGTCATCGAATCCCCTCAGGAATGTACCCCGTCAAGAATGTCCCCCTCGTCACGTCACCGCGGGGCGCACCGGCACCCCGTGGCGCCGCAGGTACTCCCTGGCCTCCTGGACCGTGTGCTCCGCGTAATGGAAGATGGAGGCGGCCAGCACCGCGTCCGCCCCACCTTCCGTCAACCCCTCCAGCAGGTGCGCCAGCGTCCCCACGCCCCCGGAAGCGATCACCGGGATCCCCACGGCGTCCGCGATGGCGCGCGTCAGCGGGATGTCGTACCCGTCCCGCGTGCCGTCGCGGTCCATGCTGGTCAGCAGGATCTCGCCGGCGCCGCACTCCTCCATCCGGCGGGCCCATGGAACCGCGGGCAGCCCGGTGGGGCGCCGGCCGCCGTGGGTGTAGACCTCCCACTCCCCGGCCCGCCCGGGAACCGCCCGGGCGTCGATCGCCACGACGGTGCACTGGCTGCCGAACCGCTCGGCCGCGCGCCGGACGAAATCGGGGTCGGACACCGCGGCGGTGTTGATCGACACCTTGTCGGCCCCGGCCAGCAGGAGCGCCCGCACGTCGTCGAGCGTCCGAACCCCTCCGCCGACCGTGAGGGGCATGAACACCTGCTCCGCCGTCTTCCGGACCACGTCGATCAGGATGTCCCGCTTCTCGTGCGACGCCGTGATGTCGAGGAAGACGAGCTCGTCGGCCTCCTCGCGGTCGTAGCGCGCCGCGATCTCCACGGGGTCCCCGGCGTCCCGAAGCTCGAGGAACCGGACCCCCTTCACGACCCGCCCCCCCTTCACGTCGAGGCAGGGGATGATCCGCTTGGCGAGCATCCGCCGGACCTACTCCCGCCCGGCTTTCAGCGCCTCGGCCAGGTCGATCGAACCGTCGTAGAGGGCTCGTCCGATGATCGCGCCGGCCACCCCCTCGCCCTCCATCGACTTCAGCCTGCGGACGTCGTCCAGGGTCGTGACGCCCCCCGACGCGATCACGGGGGTGGACACCCCCCTCGCGAAGTCGCGGATCGCGTCGAAATTCGGTCCCACCATCATCCCGTCGCGGGCGATATCGGTGTAGATGAAGCAGGAGACGCCGCCCTTCTCGATCTGCCGGGCCAGTTCGACGGCGATGACGCCGGTCGCCTCCACCCACCCGCGGATCGCCACGCGGCCGTCGCGGGCGTCGATCCCGGCGGCCACCTTCCCCGGATACGCCCGGGTGATCCGGGTGACCTCCTCCGGGTCGCGGACGATCGAGGTGCCGAGGATGACCTTCGAGACGCCGGCGGCGAAGTACCGGGACGCCGTCTCGTAGTTCCGCACCCCGCCCCCGACCTGGACCTCGGCGTCGACGGAGGAGGCGATGCGGCAGATGATGTCGGCGTTGGCCGGTTTCCCGAGGAACGCGCCGTCCAGGTCGACCACGTGGAGGAACGACGCTCCCGCCTCGACGAAGCGCCTCGCCACGTCGAGCGGGGAATCCGAGAAGACGGTGGCGTCCTCGGCGCGCCCCTGGCGCAGCCGGACCGCCTTCCCCTTCTGTATGTCGATCGCCGGTATCGTCAGGAACGGCATCGGGATTCCCTCTTCAAGCCGCCTGGGCGCAGAGGCGCCCGAAGTTCCCCAGCAGGCGCAGTCCGGCCGCCTGGCTCTTCTCGGGGTGGAACTGCACGGCGATGCGGTTTCCGCGCGCGACAGCGGCGGTAAACGGCACGCCGTACGTCGTCCGGCACGCCGTGTCGGCGGGATCCCCCGGCGCGGCGTAGAAGGAGTGGACGAAGTAGAAGTACGTTCCCGACGGGATCCCCCGCAGAACGGGGTGGTCCACCAGGATCTCCACCCCGTTCCACCCCATGTGCGGCACCTTCAGCGTCCGCCCCCCCGGCGCCCGCATGTCGGCGGGAAACCGTACCACCTTTCCGGGAAAGAAGCCGATCCCCTCGTGCCTCCCGAACTCCTCGCTCTCCGAAAAGAGCAGCTGCATCCCCACGCAGATCCCCAGGAACGGCTTTCCCCCGGCCAGGTACTCCCGCAGGAACGGCAGCAGCCCCTGCCGGGCCACGTTCCCGATGCAGTCGCGGAACGCCCCCACGCCGGGGAAGACGATCCCCCGGCAGCGGGAGAGCTCGGACGCGTCGCCGCTGACCGTGGTCCGGAAACCGAGCGACTCCAGCGCCTTGCTGACGCTGCGCAGGTTCCCCATGCCGTAATCCACCACGCCGATCGCGCCGTTCGGAGGAGCGAAGCTCACGCGGTCACCCCAGGACGCCCTTGGTCGATGGGACCCCCTTGACGCGCGGGTCCAGCCGGACCGCGGCGGACATGGCGCGCCCGAGCGCCTTGAACACGGCCTCCACCGTGTGGTGCGCGTTCGACCCGTACTGTATGTTCACGTGGAGGCAGACGCCGGAGGACTGGGCGAACGCCCGCAGGAACTCCTCCACGAGCTCCACGTCGAACTTCCCGACCTTCTCGTTCCCGAGCGGGGACCGGTAGACCAGGTGCGGCCTCGCCGAGACGTCGACCGTCACCGCGGCCAGCGCCTCGATCATCGGGACCACGGCGTGGCCGTACCGCGTGATCCCCTTCATCTCCCCCAGCGCTTTGCGGAACGCCTCCCCGAGGCAGATCCCGACGTCCTCCACCAGGTGGTGGTAGTCGACCTCGATGTCCCCCTTCGCGACGATCGTCAGGTCGAACAGCCCGTGCCGGAGGAACAGGGTGAGCATGTGGTCGAGGAACGGGACCCCCGTCTCCACCTTGCCCGTGCCGTCCCCCTCGAGCCGGAGGGAGAGCTTGACGTTCGTCTCCTTGGTCTTCCGGTCGACCTGTCCTTCCCTCGCCATCACCGCCCCCTCCTCGTGCGCGCCAGCACCGCCGCCGCATGCGCGGCAAGCCCCTCCTTCCGCGCCAGGCGCACCACGTGCGGAGCGTCCGTGCGGAGCGCGGAAAACTCGTATGATACCACGTTGGTTTTCTTGAGGAAATCGGCAACCCCGAGGGGGGACGCGAAACGCGCGGCTCCCCCGGTCGGCAAGGTGTGGTTGATCCCCGCGATGTAGTCGCCCACCGCGACGGGGCTATCGGGCCCGAGGAACGCGGTGCCGGCGTTGCGGATCCCCGCGAACGTCTCCCACGGGTCGCGCGTCGCCACGCTCAGGTGCTCCGGCGCCAGCCGGTTGACCGCGGCGACGCCCTCCTTCATCGACCGGACCAGGAAGCCGTCGGCGCGGGAGAGGGACGCATCGAGGATCCGTTTCCGGGGCAGCCGTCGCGCCTGGCGGGCGAGCTCCCGATCGACCTTCCGCGCAAGCTCCCGGGAGTCGGTGACCAGGGCGACGTAAGCGTCCTCGTCGTGCTCCGCCTGGGAGAGGAGGTCCGCCGCCACGTATGCGGCGTCCGCCGTCCGGTCGGCCAGCACCACCAGTTCGCTCGGCCCCGCCAGCATGTCGATCCCCACCGCGCCGAACACCTGGCGCTTGGCCTCGGTGACGTACGCGTTCCCCGGCCCCGCGACGACGTCCGCGCGGGGGATCGACTCCGTTCCGTACGCCAGCGCGGCGATCGCCTGCGCCCCGCCGATCCGGTAGACGGCGGAGACCCCGGCGATCCGGGCCGCCGCCAGGACGACGTCGGGGACCTTCCCGCCGGGGGCGGAGCACGCCGCCGCGACCGAAGGCACTCCCGCCACCCGCGCGGGAATCGCGTTCATCAGGAGCGTCGACGGGTACGCCGCCTTCCCGCCGGGGACGTAGATCCCCGCGCGGGAAACCGGGAGCACCCGCTGGCCGATGGCCGCGCCGGGGAGGGAGAGGCCGAAGCCGTCCTCCCGCTGCCGCCGGTGGAAATCCTCGATCCGTGCCGCCGAGAGCGAAAGCGACCGACGCAGCGACGCGGGGACCCGGCGCCACGCGGCGTCGATCTCCCGGCGGGAAACGAGGAAACCCTTCTTCCCCGGATCGAACCGGTCGAACGTCCGGGTGTACGAAGCCAGCGCGGCGTCCCCTTCCTTCCGGATCCTCGCGATCACCTCGGCCACCACCGCGGACACCTTCGCGGAGTCGGTCGCTCCCCGGCTCTCCGCGCGCGTCATCGCGGCGCGGTACGCGGCCGTCCCCGATCGGAACCAGAGCATCCGTGCCGCCTCCTACTCCTTCACCCGGGCGATGTCGGCGCCCAGGGAGGAGAGCTTGTTCTCCAGGGAGTCGTACCCCCGGTCGAGATGGTAGATCCGAAGCACCTCGGTGGTCCCCGAGGCGGCCAGCCCCGCCAGGACGAGGGACGCCGACGCCCGGAGGTCGGTCGCCATCAGCGGAGCCCCCGACAGCTTCGGGACTCCTTTCACCGCGGCGGTGTTCCCGGAGACGTCGATCCTCGCGCCCATGCGCCGGAGCTCCGCCACGTGCATGAACCGGTTTTCGAAGATGGTCTCCGACACGATGCTGAACCCGTCCCCCAGGCACATGTACGCCATGAACTGGGCCTGCACGTCCGTCGGGAAACCCGGGTACGGGGCGGTCTTGACGTTCACCGACCGGATCGGCCCCGCGCGCCGCACCCGCACGCCGCCCGGGACCGCATCGACTTCGGCGCCGCTCTCCTGGATCTTCTCCAGGACCGCGTCCATCGCCCCGGCGTCCGCCCCGGCGGCCGTCACGTCCCCGCCCGTGATCGCCCCCGCCAGGAGGATCGTGGCCGCCTCGATCCGGTCCGCCATCACCTCGTGCCGCGCCCCCCGGAGGGAACGGACCCCGCGGACCACGATCTCGTCGGTCCCCTCCCCCTCGATGTCGGCGCCCATCGCGCGCAGGAGCCGGGCGAGATCGGTCACCTCCGGCTCCCGGGCGGCGTTCTTGAGCACCGTCGTCCCCTCCGCGAGGGCGGCCGCCATCATCAGGTTCTCCGTCCCCGTCACGGTCTTCAGGTCGAAGTAGACCGGGGCCCCGACGAGGCGGTCGGCCGACGCCTCGATGTACCCCTCCGACAGCGTGGTCTTCGCCCCCAGCAGCTCGAGCCCTTTCAGGTGCTGGTCGATGGGGCGCGGGCCGATCGCGCACCCTCCGGGCAGGGAGATGCGCGCCCGGCCGTACCGCGCCAGGAGCGGGCCCAGCACCAGGACGGACGCCCGCATCGTCTTGACGAGATCGTACGGAGCCTCGGCGTCGCCCGGCTCCCCGGACGTGATCCGCAGGACCGGTACGCCGCCCGGCTCCGCCCCGTCGTGCGCGACCTTCGCGCCGAGGATCCCCAGGAGCTTTCCGAAGGTGGAGATGTCCCGGAGGCGGGGCGCGCCGACGATTTCGACCGGGCCGTCCGCGAGGAGCGATGCCGCCATCGCCGGGAGCACCGCGTTTTTCGCGCCGGAAACCCGGCAAGACCCCGAAAGCGGCCTCCCTCCCTTGATGACGAAGATATCCAGTGTCCGCTCCCCCCTTACGGCATGGCCCAGCCGGAATACCGGTCGCGTCCCGCCAGGTCCCGGAACACGCCGATCGGTCGAAGGGGCCCCGACGGAAGCCTGGCCGCCGCCTCGCCCTGCCCCGCCCCGATCTCGCACCAGAGCTCCCCGCCGGGGCGGAGCAATCCGCCCGCGCCGGCGGCCAGCATCCGCAGGGCCGACAGGCCGTCCGGCCCCGCCAACAGAGCGCCCGGAGGTTCGTGGTCCCGGACCTCGGGCGGCAGGGAATCCCATTCCCCTTCCGACACATACGGCGGATTGGAGACCACTACATCAAAACGCCCCCCGCATTTCAAGGCGGAAAGCATGTCGCAGCGGACGAATGCGATCCGTCCCGCGACGCCGTGCCCTTCGGCGTTCCCGCGCGCCGCCCGAAGCGCCCCGATCGAAACGTCGGTGGCGACCACGCGGACCGACGGCGCTTCGGCGGCAAGGGTCACCGCGATCGCTCCGCACCCGGTGCCCACGTCGAGGGCGTAAACCGCTCCCGCGCCGCGCCGCCGCAGCGCGGCCAGCGCGCGGTCCACCAGCCCCTCGGTCTCCGGTCGGGGGATCAGGGTGTCGCGGGTGAGGAGGAACTCCCTGCCGTGGAAATCCCACGCGCCGAGTATGTACTGGAGCGGTTCCCCGGCCGCGCGCCGCGCGATCATCCCGCGCGCCCGAAGGGATGCGTCTCCCGTCTCCTCCTCCATCGAAAGGAAGAGGCGGCCGCGCGGGATCCCGGCGGAAGCGGACGCGATGATCTCCGCCTCGCCGGGAGCGGCGCGGGGGATGGACGCCATCTCCCGCCGGCACAGGCGGAGCAGCTCGGAGAGGCGCATCCCGGCCCAGTGTTTCAGTTCACGGATACGGCATGCACCGAGAGCGTCGATGCGCCGCTCCGGCAAGGCGCGCGACTGAGGCGTACTTGAAAGTACGCCGCAAGGAGCGCAACGCAGCCGGGGCGGATGCAGCGGCGGTCGAATGCTGCCGTATCCGTGAATTGAAGCACTTTATTTCCGGAGCGCTTCGACCTGGTATCGGGTCGTGAGGGCGTCGATGAACGGGTCGAACGCGCCCGACAGGACGGAGGAGAGCTGGTGCACGGTGAGCCCGATCCGGTGGTCGGTCACCCGGTTCTGCGGGAAGTTGTAGGTGCGGATCCGCTCGCTGCGGTCCCCCGTCCCGACCTGGGAGCGGCGCAGGTCCGCGCGCTCGGCGTTCCGTTTCTCCATCTCGGCGTCGTAGAGCCGCGAACGCAGGATCTTCATCGCCTTCGACTTGTTCTTCAGCTGCGACTTCTCGTCCTGGCACTGGACGACCAGCCCCGTCGGGACATGGGTGATCCGGACCGCGGAATCGGTGGTGTTGACGCTCTGGCCGCCCGGGCCGGAGGAGCGGAACACGTCGATCCGAAGGTCGTCGGGGTGGATCTGCACGTCGTACTCCTCGGCCTCGGGCATGACCGCCACCGTCACCGTGGAGGTGTGGATCCGGCCCCCCGCCTCGGTCGCCGGCACCCGCTGCACCCGGTGGACGCCGCTTTCGAACTTGAGGCGGCTGTACGCCCCCCGCCCCTCGATCATCGCGATCACTTCCTTGGTCCCCCCCAGCCCCGTCTCGCTGCGGGAGAGAACCTCGACCTTCCAGCGCTTGCCGTCGGCGTACATCGAGTAGGCGCGGAACAGCTCCGTGGCGAAGAGGGACGCCTCCTCCCCCCCGGCCCCCGCCCGGATCTCGATCAGGATGTTCTTCTCGTCGTTGGGATCCTTCGGGATCAGGAGGAGGCGGATCTCCTCCCCGAGCCGTTCGATGTCGCCCGAGAGCCGCGCGATCTCCTCCCGGGCCATCGCCTTCATCTCGGGCTCGGTCTCCGAATCGAGCATCGCCCGGTTCTCCCCGAGCTCCCGTTCGGCCCTGACCAGACGGGCGTGCGCCTCCGCCAGCGGGCGCAGCTCGGCCAGCTCCCGGCCCACGCGCTGCATCTCCCGGGCGTTTCCCGTGACCGAAGGGTCCGACAGGAGCCGCTCGAGCTCCGGGACCTTCGCCGAAAGCGATTCGAGCTTATCCCGCAAGGGCCCCCTCCACCGCGGGATCCCCCGACACGCGGCGGAACGACGCGATCGCGACCTCGATCTGCGCCAGGTCCGGCTCGCGGGTGGTCAGCCGCTGCAGCCACAGGCCCGGCGCCACCAGGGCGCGGAACAGGGACGAATCCATCTTCCGCGCCGAAATCCGCAGCACCTCGTACGAGATCCCGGCGATCGCGGGGATGAGCGGGATCCGCAGGAGCGCCTTCACCGCCAGCGAGCTGTCCTTCGGTATGAAGGAGAAGACCAGGATGCTGATCACCATGACGAAGAGGAGGAAGCTGGTCCCGCACCGCGGGTGGAGGCGGGAGTGCCCCGCCACCGACTCCGGCGCAAGCTCCTCCTTCGCCTCGTACGCGCGGATGACCTTGTGCTCCGCCCCGTGGTACTGGAAGATCCGGCGGATGTCCTTCATCAGGGTGATCCCGCCGATGTAGAGGACGAAGACCAGCACCCGGATCGCGCCGTCGGCGAGGTTGAAGGCGAGGGACCCTTTCAGGGCGGGGATGCCGCCGGACAGCAGGTGCGTCGCGTAGAGGGGCAGGAGGAAGAAGAGGCCGATCGCGAGGACCAGCGCCGTCGCCATCGCGCCGGCCATGGCCCACCCGCCGCCCGATCCCGCTTCCGGGGACTTGTCGGGCCCGGCGTCGGCCATCGCCTCGTCGGCGGAATACTGGAGCGCCCGGTACCCGATGGCGAGCATCACCCCCATCGTCACCACGCCGCGCAGAAGCGGCACTTTCGCGATCCGCTTCCGGGCCGGGGACTCCGAAAGGGGAAAGTCGCGCACCCGGATCTCCCCGCTGGCCTTCCGTACCGCGACCGAGTACAGCAGGGGGCCCTTCATCATCACCCCCTCGATCACCGCCTGGCCGCCGAGGACGATCTCCTTGGGCTCCGCGGACGTCACGCCCCCGCCCCTTTCCCGAGGGCCGCGATCTCGCGGCGGACCTCCGCGGGCTTCCCGCACGACATCTTCCCTTCCGGGCACCGTCCGCGGACGCACCCCGGCCCGGCGCCGTCGAACAGGAGCGGCGCCTCGTTCTTCGCGATGGCGAGCATCCGGAGCGCCATCTCCCGGATCTCCCACTGCGCCCGGCGGCACGTCCGCAGGGCGAAGAAGTGGTGGAGCTCCCGGGCGTTCATCGTGATGAGGATCTTGGTCTCCGTGGCGTTGGGGAGGATGAAGCGCGCGTCCTCCGCCGGGATCCCCGCCTTCATCATCTTCCCGTAGAGCGCCGAGCAGGCGGCCACGTGCCGGTCGTACTCCTTGCGCATCGCGGGAGACGACGCCACCGTCGGCGGCGTCACGTACCCGAAATCGGCGGCG
>JACRNP010000108.1 GCA_016234845.1 Deltaproteobacteria bacterium
CCCTCGTCCCGTTCGAACGGTTCGTGGAGGAACGCAAGGCGCAGGGAGAAGGAAATCGCGAAAATCGCAAGGAGGAGCACCCACTCCTTCCTCGCAAGGCATCCCGTCCATCGCGGCTTTGCGGTCGGGTCCCGAACGGGATCCGCGGGTTGGATCCTGTGCATCAGGCCCGGAACGGATTTTTCCGGATGATCGTCTGGTTCCGGTCGGCGCCGACCGACACCAGCGAGACCTCCACGCCGGTGATCTCCTCGAGCGTCCGGACGTACTTCTGGGCCGCCTTCGGCAGGTCGCCGAACTCGCGGGCAGAAGTGATGTCCTCCTTCCACCCTTCCATCTGCTCGTAGACCGGCTTCGCCGCCTCGAACTCGGAAAGGGACAGGGGGACCTCGTCCCGGCGAACGCCGTCGATCTCGTACGCGACGCACACCTTGATCCGGGGGTGGCCGGAGAGGACGTCGAGCTTGGTGAGCGCCACGCCGGAGAGGCCGTTCAGCCGGTTGGCGTATCGGACGACGGGGGCGTCGAACCACCCGCACCGGCGGGGGCGGCCCGTCGTGGAGCCGTACTCGTTCCCCCGGTCCCGGATCCGCTGACCCTCGTCGTCGAACAGCTCGGTGGGGAACGGCCCGCCCCCCACGCGGGTCGCGTACGCCTTGGACACCCCGATCACCGCGCTCACCTTCGTCGGGCCGACGCCGGAACCCGTGCACGCGCCGCCGGCCGTGGTGTTCGACGACGTGACGAACGGGTAGGTGCCGTGGTCGATGTCGAGCAGCGTCCCCTGGGCCCCCTCGAAAAGGACCTTGGCGCCGTGCCGGATCTCCTCGTTGATGAAGCGCGACGTGTCGATCAGGTACGGCTTCAGCCGCTCCCCGTGCGCGAGATATTCGTCGTACGTCGCCTGGAACGGGACCTCGGGCACGCCGTAGTAGCTCTTGAAGAGGAAATTCTTCAGCTCCAGATTCGCACGGAGCTTCTCCGACAGGGCGTTCGGCTGGACAAGATCGCAGGTCCGGATGCCGACCCGGGCGATCTTGTCCTCGTAGCACGGCCCGATCCCGCGGGCGGTGGTCCCGATCTTCCGGTCCCCGAGTTTCTCCTCCCGCGCCTTGTCGAGGACGATGTGGTACGGGAGGATGACGTTGGCGAGCAGCCCGAGCTTGAGCTGCGAATCGTCGGCGAGGTGTCCGCGCTCCTTCAGCCGGTCGATCTCCGCGAGGAGCACCTTCGGGTCGACGACCACCCCGTTGGAGATGACGCACTTCTTCCCCGCGTGGAGGATCCCGGAAGGGATGAGATGGAAGACGAACTTCTCCCCCTTGACCACGAGGGTATGGCCGGCGTTGTTCCCGCCGGTGGGCCGCACGATCGTGTCGGCGAACTCGGAGTAGATGTCGACGATCTTTCCTTTGCCTTCATCGCCCCATTGGGCGCCGATCACGATGACGCTTTTCAATACGGTTCGCCGCCTTCCCGGTTTCCCGGCAGTCTAGAAGGTCAGGTAGTTCGCCGCGGTGATGTTGGGCAGTTTCCGGAGCTGCGCCAGGACGTTTTCCGGCACCGCGTTGTCCACGTTGATGAGCGACACGGCGGTACCGCCGACCTCCTTCCGGCCGAGCTGCAGGCCGGCGATGTTGATCCCCTTCTCCCCCAGGAACGTGCCGACGCGGCCGACGACGCCGGGGACGTCCTGGTTCTGGAGCATCAGGATCCCCCCCGCGAGGTCCGCCTCGATCAGGAACGCGTCGATCTGGACGACCTTGGGGGCCCCGGCGAACACGGTGCCGGAAACGGACAGCTCCCCCTTTTCCGTCACCGCGATGACCCGCAGCAGGCTGGCGTACGGATCGGACTTCGGGGCCTTCGCCTCGCTCACCTTGATCCCCCGCTCCTCCGCCACCATCCGGGCGTTCACCAGGTTCACTTCCTCGGTCTGGTACTGGAGCAGCCCCTTGAGCACCGAGATCGTGACCGGGGCGGTGGCCAGCTTCCCCACTTCGCCGTGATACTCGACCTTGAGCTCCTTCACCGGGGCGTTCAGAAGCTGGCCGAGGAAGGCGCCGAGACGCTCCCCCAGGAGAAGGAACGGTTTCAGCGTGGGGAGCAGTTCGCCCGCGACCGACGGGAAGTTCACGGAGTTGCGGATGGTCCCTTTCTTCAGGAAGTCGCAGATCTGCTCGGCGATCAGGACCGCCACCTTCTCCTGCGCCTCCGTGGTGGAGGCGCCCAGGTGGGGCGTGAGGATGACGTTCGGATGGGAAAGAAGCGGAAGGTCGGTCGGCGGCGGCTCGGTCGCGAACACGTCGAGCGCCGCGCCCTTCACCTTCTTCGACTCGAGCGCCGCCAGAAGGTCGGCCTCGTTCACCAGCGCGCCGCGGGCGCAGTTGACGATGCAGACGCCGTCCTTCATCTTCGCGATCGTCCCGGCGTTCACCATTCCCTTCGTCTCGGGAGTGAGCGGCGTGTGGAAGGTGATGAAATCCGACCGCCGGTACAGGTCGTCGAGGGTCACCATCTCGACGCCGAGCCGCCCGGCGTCCTCCTTCGACACGTACGGGTCGAACGCGATCACCGTCATCTTCAGCCCCAGCCCCCGTTCCGCTACGACCTTGCCGATCGCGCCCAGCCCGACCACGCCCAGCACCTTGTCGGTGAGCTCGGCCCCCATGAACTTGTTCTTCTCCCACTTCCCCGCCTTCATCGACGCGGTGGCCTGCGGGATCTGGCGGGCCAGCGCCATCATCATCGCAACGGCGTGCTCCCCGGTGGTCACGGTGTTTCCTCCCGGGGTGTTCATCACGACCACGCCCTTCTTGGTGGCCGCCACCTTGTCGATGTTGTCGGTGCCGCTCCCCGCGCGCCCGATCACCTTGACCCGGGAGGCGTTCTCGAACGACGCGGCGGTCGCCTTGGTGGCGCCGCGGACGACGACTCCGTCGTAGTTGCTGATGACCGCCGCCAGCTCCTCGGGCGTCATCTTCCCCTTGACGTCGACCTCGATCCCTTCCTTGATGAACACGTCGATCCCGACCTGCTGCAGGTTGTCCAGCGCCAGAACCTTCATGGTCGTCGTCTCCTATGGGAGGATATCGGCAACGGTGCAATCGAACACCCGTTTTTAACAAAGGGCCGTGGAAAAGTCAATTGCGCGCCCGCGCCGGTTGCGTTATATTCCTGTACCGTGTCCAACGGATCGCATTCCACCGATGCGCCGCCCCAGGGGGATTCGAGACCCCCGCCGACGAGCCTGGCCCGAAGGATCGTTTTCCTGGCGGGATCCGCTTTCCTGTCCATCGCCGCCCTCCTGATCGCCGCGGATTACTACCCCCGCGGGAATCCGCACGCCCATTTCCAGTCCGGAAGCGCCTGCCCCAAGTGCCACCTCATGGCGCGCGGCGCTCCCGACACCGGCCGGTTCTCGACCGACGCCGACGAATTCTGCATCGGGTGCCACAAGAAGGAGTCGCTCGGGATCAGCCACCCCCGGAACGTCCGGCCGAGCAACAGGTTCTGGAAGATGAAGGTGCCGGGCGATTTCCGCCTCGACGACGACGGCAGGATCATGTGTCTGACCTGCCATACGGCCCACGGGCCGCACATCTCGACGATCCGGGCGTTCCCGAAGCAGAAGCCGGTATCCACGAACTCGACGGGGGGGCCGTACTTCAAGACGATCTTTCTTCGGAAATCGAGTCCCGACAAGGGGTGGCAACCGCTGTGCAGCGGGTGCCACGAGGAGATGTGATGACCCCAACGTCGCCCCCGAAGCAGAAATTCCGCCGGAAGATCTTCTATGTAAATCCCCGGTTCCAGGGGGGAGCGGCCCTCGTCTTTTCCGTCGCCGTCGTCATCGGGGGAGCGCTCTTCGGAGGACTGGTGTACCGGGACATGCGACAGGCGCTCTGGGAAGCCTCCATGCAGGGGCACTACCAGATGGCTACGCCGTTCGAGATCGTCCGGGAATCCCTGTTGTGGCACCTGGCGGGGCTGTTCGCGGGAATTTCCGCTCTCGGACTGGTCGTGTCCCTGCTGATCGAACGGGCGACGAAGTCCGGGATCAGGCGGTGCATCGAAGTGTTCCGGGCGTCGGCGGAGGGGGATCTCTCCACGCCCACCGGCGATGCCGGTTTGTCCGAATTCGCGCGGTTCGGGCAGCACATCGACGCCGCGCGCCTCCTGACGCTGGCCCAGGTGCGGGAGATCCGGGAAGAGGCCGCTTCGCTCGCCGGCGGCGTCTCCACGGAGGAATTCGGTCTCCGGTGGGAGGATCTGAAGCGGAAGATCCGGAGGGTCGCGACATGAACCGAACCGTTCCCGACGGAACCGCCCCCCTTCTCGACCGGGGCTACCGGTTCCGGTTCATCCTCAAGCTTTGCGTGAATTTCGCGGCCGGCGTGGTGGTCCTGTTCGGAATCCTCTACTACGGCCTGTCGAGGCCCCTTGCGGAGGACTACTCGGGAGTCTTCCACGCCCTCCGGAACCTGACGACGTTCCTTCGCCCGATGATCGCCACTTCGGTCCTGGCGTACGTCCTGCTCGTGTGCGGTGCGACAGGGGCGCTTTGCGTCTACGCCCTGCACAAGGTGGCCGGACCGCTCTACCGGATGGAGCGCGTGATGGAAGGGTACCGCGCCGGGGAGCCGACGCGGACGGTTTCGTTCCGCGACGGCGACCAGATCGCGCCGCTGGCGACCGCGTTCAACGCCTGGACCGGGAAACTTCGCCAGGATCGCCAACGATGGCTGTCCGTGCTGGAAGGAGCGGAGCGGGCATCTCTCGGCGACGAGTCGACGCGCAAGGCCAGGATGGAGGCTGCGCTCCGGGAGATCGAGGCGGATCTCGGGCGGTATCGTTAGGCGGGCTTGAAACGAAAAAGGGCAGGGGGATTGTGTCCCCCTGCCCGCGCGTCCCGAAAACCCTTGTGGGGCCGGACCGCTTTCCGATAAGACTTTGTTACTTCTTCTCCGCCGGCTTCGCTGCGGGAGCGGGGGCCGCCTTCGCGGAGTCCGCCTTCTTCTCGGCCTTCGGGGCCTCCGCCTTCTTCTCGGCCTTCGGGGCATCGGCCTTCTTCGCCTTCACGGCGCTCACCGACTTCGCGGTGCCGTCGGCGTACTTCACGAGGACCTTGTCCCCGACCTTGAAGTCGCCCAGCTTCACCTTCTCGCCGGCCTTCAGATCCACGTTCCCCTTCTTCCCCTTCACCGTGAAGGTGCCGGCCGCCGCGTCGAGCGCCTCGATCGTGCCGGTGACCTGCTGGGTCTTCGGCTTCGCGGCCTTCTCGGCCTTCTTCTCGGCCTTGGGGGCCTCCGCCTTCTTCTCCGCCATCGGGGCCATCTTCTTGTCGGCCGCGGGAGCCGGGGCGGCCGCCTTCTTCTTCATTTCCGATTCCTCCACAAGGGATTTGGTTTGCTGCAGGAGGGATGATACAAGGACGGTGCCAAACTCGTGGGGGTCCATAACCATGGGAATCGGAAGATTATTTTATTTGACCCCCCACGCTACGCCGCACCCTCATTCCCCAAAGGGAGCATCGTTTCCCCATTTGGGGAATCCCTGCGAGCCCCCCTCCTCACGTCAGGATGCGATGATTCCGAACTTCCTCAGACGATAAATGTAGGCCTTGTAACTCATCCGGAGCAGTTCCGCGCCACGCGCATGCACCCCTCCCGACCGCTCCACCGCCTGCCGGAGCAGGTGCTCCTCGACCTTCTCGAAATCCACTCCCTGCGGAGGGAGGTCGAACGCCTTGGCCGGGACGTCCCCCTGCCCTCCCTCCATCAACTCGCGGGGGAGCTCCTCCGGACCGATCCTGCCGCCTTCCGCGAGGACCACGGCGCGCTCGATCACGGAGGACAGTTCGCGGATGTTCCCCGGCCACGAGTACCGCATCATGAGCCGCATCGCCTCCTTCGTGATCTCCCGGACCGGCGGCACCCCCTTCTCCCCGTGCTTCCAGAGAAAATGTTCCGCCAGCAGCGGGATGTCCGAGATCCGTTCGCGAAGGGGCGGCAGGTTCAGCTTCAGGATGTTGAGACGGTAGAAGAGGTCCGCGCGGAACCTTCCCTCCCGGACCGCCTCCTCCAGGTCCCGGTTCGTCGCGGCAACGATCCGGACGTTCACCGGGATGTTCTCCTTCGCCCCCACCCTCCGGATCTCCTTTTCCTGGAGCGCGCGGAGCAGCTTCGCCTGCGTCTCGAGCTTCACCTCCGCGATCTCGTCCAGGAAGATCGTGCCCCCCTCCGCGGCCTCGAGGAGTCCGATCTCCCGGCGCACCGCCCCCGTGAAGGCGCCGCGCTCGTGTCCGAACAGCTCGCTCTCGAAGAGCGTGTCGGGGAGGGAGGCGCAGTTCACCGCGAGGAACGGCTTCGCGCTGCGCCCGCTCATCGAGTGGACGTTGCGCGCGATCACCTCCTTGCCCGTTCCGCTCTCCCCCGTCAGCAGGATGGTGCTCTCGCTCCGGGCGACCCTCGGAAGGATCCGCTTGATCTCCCGGATCCCGGCGTGCTCGCCCAGGATCGGAACGGTCCCCGGAAACAGTTTTTCGGAGAGCACCCGGTGGGACTCGCGCAACCGCCGGTTTTCTATCGCCCGCTCCATGATGATCAGGAGGCGGGCCCTGTCCACCGGCTTCTCGAAGTAGTAGAACGCCCCCTTCTTGATCGCGTCCACCGCGGTCTGGATCGTTCCGTACGCGCTGCTGAGGAGGATCGGCATCCCCGGGTTCCGGGCGAGGACGGCGTCGATCAGCTCCTCCCCCGTCATCCCCGGCATGACGAGGTCGGTCAGCACGAGGTCGACCGCCTCGCGCTCGAGGATCCGCAGCGCCTCCTCCCCCGCGCCGGCCAGCAGCGGGGTGTACCCCTCGCTTTTCAGGATCGCCCCGAGGATCTCCCGCTGGTTCCGCTCGTCGTCGACGATCAGCACCGTGCCCTTCATCCGGCCGCCTCCCCCGGGGGGCCGGTCGGCAATACGATCCGGATCCGCGTCCCCTTCCCCGGCTCCGACTCGACCTGGATCTCCCCCTGGTGGGCATCCACGATCTTTTTCGTGAGGACGAGCCCCAGACCCAGCCCGGACGCCTTCGTCGTGAAGTACGGCTCGAAGATCTTCCCCCGGTCGCCCTCCCCGATCCCGACGCCGGTGTCCGCGACGAGGATGGAGTACTTCCCGTCCTCCATGGGGCCCGCCGAGACGGAGAGCTCTCCTCCGTTCGGCATCGCGTCGATCGCGTTGACCACCAGGTTGAGCGCCGCCCGCCGGATCATGTCCGGGTCGACGACCACCTCCCCCCCGTCCCGGAAATCCGTCCGGCACGCGATCCGCTGCGCGTCGAGGCGCTCCCTCGCCATTCCGACCACTCCCTCGAGCAGCTCCGTCAGGCGCACCGGGGCCCTCTGCGGCTCCGGAGGCCGTCCGTACATGACGAAGTTCGTCACCAGGTCGTTCAGCCGGGCGATCTCCTCCTTGATGCGGACGATGATCTGCCGCTTCTCCCCTTCCGCCTCTCCGGACACCCCCTGCGTGACCGCGTCGAGGTGGTCGACCGCGAGGCCGATGAAGTTCAGCGGGTTGCGGATCTCGTGCGCGACGCCGGAGGAGAGGTTCCCGAGGTGGGAGAGGTACTGGCTTTCCCGGACCTTCTCCTCCAGCGCCCGGTTCCTGCGCAGCCGGGCGATCATCTCGTTGAACGCCCTCGTGAGCCGACCGACCTCGTCCTTCCCCTCCACCGGAAGCTCCTCGGAGAAATCCCCCGCCGCGACGTTCTCCGCGGCGTGCGCCAGCTTCTCGACCGGGGAGACGTAGTGGGAGGAAATGCTGACCGCGAGAATGAGTCCCAGCGAGAAGATCAGGATGGTGCTGAAGAACCGGAGATAGATGTTCTTCCGGATCGGTTCCGTGAAGTCGTCGATCTGCATCCGCACGTGGATGTACCCGAGCGTGTCGCCCCCCACCTTCACCGGGACGACGAGGTCCTTCGACTGGATCTTCTCCCCCATGTCGTCCCCGAAGGTCGCGGTGATCACCAGCTTCTCGGGCGGCAGCTTGACCTTCGCGGGCCTCCCGATCGCCTTCGGGTTGGTGCTGTCGATGACGCCCATGTCCTCGCCGACGATCGACACTTCGCGGATCCCCGATTTCTTCAGGGACTCGACGTAATGCTGCAGCCGGTCCTCCTCGGAGGTCCCGGACGTCGTGAGCTGGTCGACGCTGACGCTGATCGCGTTCGACAGGTCGAGGAAGCTCTTCTCCAGCTCGTGTTTGAGCGCCTCGCGCCCGAAGAAGTACGGGATGAAGACCGACCCGAGGGAGAAGGCGAAGAGGATGAGCATGACCGTCGTGAGCTTGAACTGCAGCCCGCGGTCGCGGAACGGAATGCCGGGGAACCGGACCTTCATGGAACCTCCAAAAAAGCGGCTCCCGGGGGCGTGCCCCCCGGGAGCCGTGCTTCACCGTGTTGCCATATCCGTCACCCGCTGTGATTTATCCCCCGAACGCCGGGACCGTGGCCGCCCTTGCCAGCGGGATCGCGCCCGAGGCCCCCGCGGCCTGCCGGACTTCCGAGGCGATCCGGGCGACCCGCGCGAAGTACGCCTCGAAGGAGGAGGCCGCATGCCGCTCCGTGGTCGCCCCGTCCGCGGTCGCCACCGTTACGTCGACCGAGCCGTCCGCGTTCGGAACCGCCGCGATCTCGCGGACCGGAACCCCCGCCGCGCTCTCGACCGCCGTCACCTTCCCCCGCCCGTCGTCCCGGATCCGGAGGGTGGACACCAGCGCGTCCCCTTCATACCGTTCGACGGTCGCCACCGTCGCCTCGCCTTCCCGGGAGAGGGTCAGGACCGCCTTCCCGTCGCCCTGGGCGTACGTCTTCGTCACCGGGGCGGAGGTGACCGGGTTGTCTCCCGACCAGAACTCGATCGTGTTGAAGATGAGGAAGTCGAGCAGCGCCGCGATCCCGTACACCGGGACGATGACGAAGATCCACGTCACCGCGCTCCGGACGTACTTTTCATCGATCGACTTGTTGATGTCGTACACCTTCCGGGTCAGCTGGAATTTTCCGAAGCACCCCGTGGCGAACGCCCCCAGGGAAACCACCAGCAGCAATGCGACCACCTTGCCGAATCGGTTCGTCCGCATGCGCCACCCCCCGTCGGATTTGTCTGTTACCGGACTATTGTAGTTCCTCGCGGGAGTGCGGCACAATCCCGAACGGGGTGGAACGCCGGTGGTGTAAGATGCCGGGATGACCGGGGGAACCTGCGTTGCGTGACCGTTCGCGGAAGTACATCAAGCCGATCCTGTTCCTCCTGCTCGCGGGCGCGGCGGCGTACATCGTTCTCTTCACGCCGGCCGGGGAACTCTTCCGCACTCCCGCGGGGAGGAAGGCGCTCGTGGAGCGGCTGGACACCCTGGTCCGGTCGACCGGCCCGCTCGGTGCGATCGTCTTTATCCTGGTGTACGCCCTGGGGACCCTCGTCGCGCCGGCCTCGCCGTTCTCCATCGCCGGCGCGATCATCTTCGGGAAGTTCCACGGGATGTTCTACAACCTGGCGGCCGACGTCCTGGGGGCCTCGATCGCATTCTTCCTGGGAAGGTATTTTCTCCACGGGGTGGCGCGGAACTTCCTCGAGACGAAATTGCCGTGGCTCGACCGGAAGGCGGTCGAGGAGGGGTTCTCCGTCGTCTTCTACCTGCGGATCTTCTGGTTCCCGTTCATCGTCCTCAACTACGCGGCCGGGGCCACCCGGATCCGGTTCCGCGACTACTTCCTCGGGACGACGATCGGGCTGATCCCCCCGGTCTTCATTTTCACCTATTTCGTCGGGGCGATGAAGGAGGTGCTCGCTTCGTATCGGAGTCCCGCGGACCTTCTCACGCCGCAGACCATCGTCCCGGTGCTGCTGCTCGTCGCCTCCTTCTTCATCCCCGCCGTCGTGAAGCGCTTCCGCAAGGACCGCATCCCGCAGTGATCTCGGTGGTGATCCCGACGCTGGACGAGGAGGCGGCGCTTCCGGAGACGATCCGGTCGTGCCGGAAGGCGGGCGCGTGCGAAGTGGTCGTCGTGGACGGCGGAAGCGCGGACCGGACGGTGGAGATCGCGCGGAGGATGGCCGACGCGGTCGTGTCGGCGCCCCGGGGACGGGCGGCGCAGATGAACGCGGGAGCGGCCGCGGCCCGCGGGGAGGTCCTGCTCTTCCTGCACGCGGACACGCTGCTCCCGCCCGGCGGCCTCGCGGAAGTTGCGGGGGCGCTGGAGGATCCGGCCGTCGTCGGGGGAGGGTTCCGGGTGGAGCTCGCGGCGTCGGCGGCGGCTTCGGCCTACGTCCGTGCGGCTCTCCGGCTGGCCGGAATGGGGATCAACCTCCGGTCCCGCGCGACCCGTTCCTTCACGGGCGATCAGGCGATCTTCGTACGCGCGGCGGCGTTCGGGGAGATCGGCGGCTACCCGGAGATCCCGCTGATGGAGGACGTGGAGCTTTCGCGCCGGATGACGCGGATCGGGAAGACCGTGCTGCTCGCGCCGCGCGTCCGGCCCTCGGGGCGCCGGTGGGAGGCGTGGGGACCCGCAAAAACGATCGCGCTGATGTGGCGACTGCGGGTCGCCTACCTGTGCGGAAGGTCGCCCGGATGGTGCGCCGAACGGTATCGCCGCGGGCCCGCGCGCGTCGCCGGCCGCCGACTACGCTGACGGCTCCCAGGTCAGGAGGAGCGGCGTGAACGGGTTCGCGAGGTCCGGGTGGCGCGGCAGCACGCGGGCGGCGAACCCGTACCGGCCGCTGCCGGTGCACGGGATTTCCACCCGGTACACCTCCTCGTCCCCGTCCCTGCCCTCGTGGCGCGCCGGAAGGATCGTCCCGTCCCGCACCTCGCCCATCGCGGTGTACCGTCCGTAACGGACTTCGACGGCCACGTCGGCCGGGGCAAGCGTGCCGAGGCGCAGCCGGACGGCGACCCCGACCGTGTCTCCCACCCGCATGTCCTTGTGCTTCCCGATCTCCTCCACGCGGATCTTCACGCTCGGCCACGCGGAACGCACGCGCGACCGCCATGCGGCCAGCCCGCGGGCCGCGGCGCCGTTTTCCGCCGAGAGCCGCGCCCCTCCGCGGTGCGCGGGGATGTACGAAAGTTCCGCGTACTCCCGGACCATCCGGTGGGTGTTGAACCGCGCCCCCAGCTTCCGCATGGACGCCTTCATCATGGCGATCCACGCCCGGGGGAGGCCGCCGCGGTCCCTCTCGTAGAACAGGGGGACGATCTCGTTCTCCAGAAGGTTGTACAGCGCCTCGCACTCCACGCGGTCCTGTTCTTCCGCGTCGTCGTACACCTCCCCGCTCCCGATCGCCCACCCGACGTCCGGGGAGTACCCCTCGTCCCACCACCCGTCGAGGATCGACACGTTCAGCGCGCCGTTCGCCGCGGCCTTCATCCCGCTGGTCCCCGACGCCTCCAGCGGCCGACGCGGGGTGTTCAGCCACACGTCCACCCCCTGCACCATGTACCGGGCGACGTTGATGTCGTAATCCTCGATGAACACCAGGCGGTTCCGGATCCTCGGATCGGAGGCGAAGTGGATGACGGAGCGGATGATCTCCTTCGCCGGCAGGTCCTGCGGGTGGGCCTTCCCCGCGAAGATGATCTGGACCGGCCGCTTCTCGTCCGTCAGCAGCCGGATCAGCCGGTCGGGCTGCTGGAACAGGAGGTTGGCCCGCTTGTAGGTGGCGAACCGCCGCGAGAAGCCGATGGTCAGCGTCTCGGGACTCAGCACCTCTTCCGCGGCCCGCTGCAGCGCCATCCCGGCGCCCTGCCGGTGGAGCTGGTCCGCAAGCCGCTTCCGGACGAAGAAGGTCAGCCGCTCCCGGCGCGTCTCGTGGATCCGCCACATCTCGCCCGGGGGGATCGCCTCCACCCGCTCCCAGACGGAGTGGTCGGCCGGCTTCTCGAGGAACCGGGGGCCGAGGTACCGCTGGTACAACTCCCCCACCTCGTGGCTGAGCCACGTGCGGGTGTGGACGCCGTTGGTGATCCCGCGGATGGGGACCTCCTGCTCCGGCAGCTCCGGCCAGAGCTCCTTCCACATCCGGCGGGAGGTCTCCGCGTGCAGGCGGGCCACACCGTTGGCGTACGCCGCCGACCGGAGCGCGAACACGGTCATCCCGAACTCCCCGTCCGCGGCGGCGCGGATCTGCCCCAGCGACAGCATCTCCTCCCACGGGATCCCCAATGCGCGGACGTCCCGCTCCAGGTATTTCCGCAACAGTTCCGGCGCGAACCGCTCGTTCCCGGCGGGGACCGGCGTGTGGGTCGTGAAGACGCTCGACGCCATGACCACCTCGTGCGCCTCGGGGAACGAAAGCCCCTGGGCGGACATCAGGTCGCGGATCCGCTCCACGATGAGGAACGCGGAGTGCCCCTCGTTCATGTGGTAGACGGTAGGCGCGATTCCCAGCGCCTTCAACGCCCGCACGCCGCCGACCCCCAGCAGGATCTCCTGGCGGATCCGCATGTCCCGGTCCCCCCCGTAGAGGGTCGACGTGATCTCCCGGGAACGGTCCGAGTTCCCCTTGAAGTTCGAGTCGAGCAGGTACAGCGGAGTGCGGCCGACGTCCGCGCGCCAGACCCGCGCGCGGACCGCCTCGCCGCCGATGTTCACCTCGATCGCCAGCGGCTGCCCGTCCTTGTCCTTCTCCATCGTCACCGGCATGTTGTACCAGTCGTTGTCCGGGTACAGCTCCTGCTGCCACCCGTCCAGCGACAGGATCTGCCGGAAGTACCCCTTCTGATAGAGGAGCCCCACTCCCACGAGGGGGACGCCGAGGTCCGAAGCCGATTTCAGATGGTCGCCGGAGAGCACCCCGAGCCCTCCGGAGTAGATCGGGAGCCCCTCGTCGATGCCGTACTCGCAGGAGAAGTACGCGACCCGGAAACCGGCTTCCCCGCCGTGCGCCTCGGCGAACCAGGAAGGTTTCTCGAGGTACTGGCGGAGCGACCGGTGGACCCGCTCCACGTTGGCGACGAAACTTTCGTCCTTCGCCGCCGCTTCGAGGTCCGCGAGCGGGATGGTCCCCAGCATCTGGACCGGGTTCTGGTACGACCTCTCCCACAGCACCGGATTCAGGCGGATGAAGAGCTGGACCGCCTCCCAGTTCCAGGAGAACCAGAGGTTCCGCGCAATTTCCTGGAGGGGGGCGAGTTCCCCGGGGATGTTCGGGCGGACGTGGAAGTGGCGGACGCGCATGGAAACCTCGCTGGAAGTGTCTTGCACACCAATAAACATCAGGCACGGCCGCAAGTCAAACCCGCCGCGGCGGAATCCCCCGGGTCCCGGGAACGTCGCGCTAAATCTTTTCCCGGAATCTTCCGAAGAGGGTTCCGATGAACCCGACCGTCTCCTTCGACCAGCTCCTCAAGGCGAACCGGGTCCTCGGGACTCTGATCGAGGCGTCCCCGCTGGCCATCGTCACCTTCGATCCCCAAGGGGTGGTCACGATGTGGAACCCGGCCGCCGAGAGGATTTTCGGGTGGACCGAGGAGGAGGCGGTCGGGAATCGGCTCCCCTTCGTTCCGGCGGACAAGCAGGCGGAGTTCCAGGCGCTGCGGGAGCGGGCCCTCCGGGGAGAGGTGTTCACCGAACCGGAGCTGCACCGCAGGAGGGCCGACGGC
>JACRNP010000109.1 GCA_016234845.1 Deltaproteobacteria bacterium
AAGGCCGCGAAGGCGGTCGACCTGAAGGGCACGCAGGTGGCCTTCATGACGTACAACTCGGCGGTCACCGGTCCCAAGGCGCAGGTCCGCGCGGTGTTCGGGGCGAAGGGCGCCCTGCAGGAGGATTTCGGGAAGACCGTGCCGGCCCTCCTCTTGTTCGAGAAGGAAGAGGATCGCTACCCGACCGAGGCGTTCCCCCGCTCCGACAAGGAGCTCATGAAGACTCTCGGCTGCGAGGAAGCGGTTCAGATGCTGCTGGCGAAGGCGTAAGGCCGCACCGGGAGATGCGTTTCGCCCGGTCGACAGGTGCCTGCAGGCCGGGCCGTTCCTAAAATCCGAATCGGAGGGAGAACGGATGGCGAAGATACCCGAGAGCTACCTGCCGCCGCCCGAGCTGCGGCCCCAGCGAGTCTACAATCTCAACGAATTCAAGGACATTCCGCAGAAATTCAACTCCACCGAAGTGCTCCTCGACCAGACGGCCGCCAAGTACGGCGACAAGGTCGCGGTCTACTTCGATGACCAGCGCGTCACCTACAAGCAGCTCCAGGCCAGCGTCAACCGGGTGGCCAACGGGCTGAAGAAGCTCGGCGTGGAGGAGGGCGACCGCGTCATGCTGCGGATGCCCAACATCGTTCCGATCATCGTCTGCAACTTCGCCATCATCAAGATCGGCGCGGTCTGCCTTCCGACGTCGGTCCTGTTCGCCCGCACCGAGATCTCCCACGTGGCGAACCTCGCCGAGGCGAAGGTCCTGATCGTTGCGGCCACCATGCTCGGCGAAGTCGAGGCGGCGAAGGCGGACTTGAAGACCGTGAAGAGCATCGTCGTGGTCGGCGGGGACGAGAACGAGGTTCGCGCGAAGGGGTACATTCCGTACGCGGACCTGATGAAGAACCCGGACCAGTGCGAAGCGGTGAAGCGGGACCGGATGGACGTCTCCGTCCTCCTGTTCACCTCCGGGACGACCGGCCTGCCCAAGGGGACGGCCCACTTCATGGAGGAGTCGCTGATCGTCGCCGACGGGTTCGGCAAGTACTGCTGGGAGGTGACCGACAAGGACGTGATCGGCGGCCCCGCGCCGCTGGCGATGGCGGCGGGGTACTCCACCGTCGCGGTCATCCCGTTCCGGTACGGCGCGGGCGTCTCCCTCATCGGGAAGTTCGACCCGGTGGCGATGTTCAAGAACATCCAGAGCCACAAGATCACGATCATGTCCGCGCTTCCGACCGCGTACCGGAAGATGCTGGTCGACATCAACCCGAAGGATTGGGACTTCTCGTCCCTCCGGTTCTGCACCGGCGGCGGCGAGGCGCTCACCGCCAAGACGTACCTCGACTGGAAGGAGAAGTTCGGCCTCGAGCTGTACGAGGGGCTGGGCACCACCGAGATGATGTTCGTCTTCATCTCCGCGGCGGTGACCAAGAAGGTGAAGCCGGGCGCGATCGGAACGGCGTGCCCCGGGTACGACGTCCGCGTGGTGAACGAGAATTTCGAGCGGGTGAAGCCGGGCGAGGTCGGCAAGATGATCGTCCAGGGCCCCACGGGGACGATCTACTGGAAGGACAACGACAAGCAGAAGGGGTCGGTCCGCGACGGCTGGTGCCTGGCGGGCGACGTGGTCACGATGGACGAGGAAGGGTACGTCCAGTTCCTCTCCCGCGAGGACGACCTGATCAAGTCGTCCGGCTACCGGATCGGGCCCGAGGAGATCGAGGAGGCCCTGGTTACGCACCCGTCGGTCGCCGACGCGGGCGTGGTCGGCGTCCCCGACCCGGTCATCGGCCAGAAGACCAAGGCGTTCGTCGCCCTGAAGCCGGGCGTGGCCCCGTCCGAGGAGCTGAAGAAGGCGCTCGTCGAGCATTGCAAGGGGAAGATCGCCGTCTACAAGCTGCCGCGCGAGATCGAGTTCATCGACGCGATGCCGCGCACGGCGGTGGGCAAGCTCCTGCGGCGGATCCTGCGCCAGCAGGAGATCGACAAGGCGAAGAAGTAGGCCGGGGACGGTCGTCGCCGCGCAGTATCGCGCGGCGGTTCGCAGGGTGGGCCCCGGGGCGTCGCGTCCCGGGGCCCGATTCATTACGGGGAGAGCAGCCGCTTCCGGATCATGGCGAGGACCGCCTCGCCCGGCGTATCCCGGGCGTGCAGCGGGGGATCGCCGACCCCGGGGTGGACCTCCTCGAACGTCGGCCGCCCCTCCTTCCGGTAGAGGACTCCCACCGGGATCCTCTCATCCCACGACAGCGACAGTTCGAACGCCTTCCGCCGGTCCGACGGATCGTGATCCTCCGGGACCCGGTACGCCATCTTCCCGTACCACTGGTACGTGTTCTTCCTGTTGAAGGTGACGCACGGCTGCAGGATGTCGACGAGGGCGAACCCCCGGTGGGCGATCGCCTGGCGCATGAGCTCCGCGGTGAGCTCGACGTCCTGCGCCAGGGAGCGGGCGACGAAGCCGCACCCGAGCGCGATCGCGACCGCGAGCGGCGGGAAGGGGCCGGAGATCACGCCCGTTGCCTGGAGGGAGCCGGTCCAGCCGATGTCGCTCGTCGGGGACGGCTGCCCCTTGGTGAGCCCGTACACCTGGTTGTCGTGGACGAACAGCGCGATGTCCGGGTTGCGCCGGATGGCGTGGATGAAGTGGTTCCCCCCCTCCCCGTAGATGTCGCCGTCCCCGCTGGTCACCACGACCGTAAGGCGCGGGCTGGCCATCTTGATCGCCAGCGCGGCCGGCAACGCCCTGCCGTGGAGCCCGTTGAACACGTTCACGTCCACGTGGTGGGGGAGCTTCGCCGCCTGGCCGATCCCGGAGACCAGCACGATCTCGTGCCGCGCCTTCCCCGTGCTCTCCAGCGCCTTCTTCACCGCGGAGAGGATCGGGAAGTTCCCGCACCCCGGGCACCAGGCGTTCTCTACCGCCGTGTCGAACGTTCCGCCCATATCCTCTCCTTCACCTCCCCGGCCAGCGACTCCGGCGTGAACGGCAACCCGTCGAAGCGCGCCACCGTCCCGGCCACCCGCCTCCCGGTCTCCGCCCGGATGAGCCGCGCCAGCTGGCCGTTCCGGTTGTTCTCGACGGTGAACGCCGTCCCGTAGCGGGATACGATCGCGTCGATCTGTTCCGAAGGGAAAGGCCACACCTGCCGGAGGTGGACCGCCGCCACCCGCACGCCGTCCCGCGCGAGGATTTCCCGCGCCTCCGCGATCACGCCTTTCGTCGACCCGAAGCCGAAGAGCACGGCCTCGCCGTCCGGCGGTCCGCTGAGCAGGGGCGGCAGCGTCTCCGCCGCGAGACCCGCCTCTTTCCGGGCGCGCTTCTCCACCGTCCGGATCCGGGACGCGTGATCCTCCGTGATGTGGCCGTCCTCCGCGTGCTCGTCGCTGTCGGCCACCACCGTGATCCCGGCCTCGCCGGGGACCGCCATGGGGGAGATCCCGTCATCGGTCAGGGCGTACCGCAGGTACCTCCCTTCCCCGTTCCTCGGGACGTCCGGACCCCGGACGATCCGCCGGCGGACCGGAAGGACCGGGAAGTCGTCCGGGTCGGCGTCCACGACGGTGTCCGCGAGGTACTGGTCGGAGAGGAGGATGCACGGCACCTGGTGCGCCTCGGCGCTCTCCATGGCGTGGTGGGCGAGTGCGTATGCCTCCTCCACGGAGCCCGGGGAGAGGACCAGCCGGGGGAATTCGCCGTGTCCCGCCGAGATGGCGAACGCGAGCTCCTCCTGCCCCGTGCGCGTGGGCATCCCGGTGGCGGGCCCCGGGCGCATCCCGAGCACGACGACGACGGGGGTCTCGAGCATGCCGGCCAGGGAGAGCGCCTCGACCATCAGGGCGAATCCTCCGCCGGAGGTGGCCACCATGGCGCGCGCGCCGGCGTACGAGGCGCCGATCGCCATGTTCAGGGCGGCGATCTCGTCCTCCGCCTGTTCGAAGACCAGCCCGAGCGGCGGACCGTCGACCGAGAGGCCGTGGAGGACGCCGCTCCCCGGCGTCATCGGGTATCCCGCGGCGAACTTGCACCCGCCCGCAACCGCGCCCATCGCCAGCGCCTCGTTCCCCGACACGATCAGACGGGGGTGGAACGCCGCCTCGGGAAGCGGATAGCGTCCCGAAACGCGGCCTTCCGCCCACTCCGCGCCCAGCCGGATCGCTTTCCGGTTCTTTTCGAGGAAATCGCCCCGGAAGTCGAGCGCGAGGAGCCGGTCGGCCGCCTCGACGGGAACCCCGAGGACCCGGAGGACGATCCCCGCCCCCACGACGTTCGCCAGGATCGGGCTCCCTGCCGAAATCGCCATCTCCTTGAGCGGCACGGCAAGCACTCCTCCGGGCGCATCTCCCGGGGGGAGGTCGGAAAAGGCGAGGCCCGAAGGGTTGACCGCCGGGAGGAGATGCGGAAGGTGCGCCGGATCGAGCGCGAGGAGGATGTCCGCCCGTTCGCTGCCCGCGCGTACGGGGGCGTCCGCCACCCGGACGGTGTAGGAGTTCCGGCCGCCGCGGATCCGGCTCATGTAATCCTGGGTGGCGTGGAAATGGTGCCCCGCCGACACCGCGATGCGGGACACGAGGTTACCCGCCGTGTGGATGCCCTGGCCCGCGCCGCCCGCGATGCGGATGTTCACGTCGATGCCCATGGCGCCCTCCGGTCATTGGATGAAAAGCGCCGGACCGGGGTTCCCCCTCCCCTCGGGGGGGATGGGCCGCCGCGCCGGGAAGTCGGTCCCCGGCGAAACGGCCGGAGGTTCCGGGTTCATCTTATATGGAAAGAACAGGGACGTGGAGGGGCGTGGCCTGAGCGGGACGGATGGGCCGGAAGCGGCGCATGGCCGGCCGGCGGGGAGGGATTCCGATGAAGCACGACGCGGGAAGGTGTTTCGGGTTTCTTCACGTGAACGAGCGGGGCGGCAAGCCGCGGACCACCGGCGTCACGGAGATCCGGGGGCCGTACTACTCTCCTTTGGGGAAGCGGGCCCTGCTGGACATACTCGAGACGATGGGTGGATACGTCGACATCCTCAAATTCAGCGGCGGCTCCTTCAGCCTGATGCCGGAGGGAGCGGTGCGCGACCTGATCGACACCTGCCACGAGCACGACGTGAAGGTGTCCACCGGGGGCTTCATCGAGCACGTGCTGACGCTTGGCCCCGCCGCCGTGGACCGGTACCTCGAGGAGTGCGCCCGGCTGGGATTCGACATCGTCGAGGTGTCTTCCGGCTTCATCGCGATCCCGGACGACGACCTCGTCCGGCTCGTGGAGAAGGTCCGGTCTCTACGGATGCTCCCGAAGCCCGAGGTGGGGATCCAGTTCGGCGCGGGAGGCGCAAGCGCCGCTTCGGAGCTGGAAGCGGAGGGGGTCTCCGACCCGTCGCGGGCGATCCGCCAGGCGAAGCGGTACCTGGACGCCGGGGCGCACCTCGTCATGATCGAGTCGGAAGGGATCACCGAGCAGGTCAAGTCGTGGCGGACCGACGTTCCGGCCCGCTTCATCAACGAGCTGGGCCTTGAAAAGGTGATGTTCGAGGCGGCGGAGCCGGAGGTGTTCTCCTGGTACGTCAAGTCGTACGGGCCGGAGGTCAACCTGTTCGTGGACCACTCCCAGATCGTCCAGCTCGAGTGCCTCCGCTCCGGGATCTGGGGAACGAAGAGCACGTGGGGCCGCGTGGTGTCCTACAAGGGA
>JACRNP010000110.1 GCA_016234845.1 Deltaproteobacteria bacterium
AGGACGACGCCGTCCTCGGTCTGGAAGGTCGCCCCGACGGGGCACACCTGGACGCACGGCGGGTTCGCGCACTGGTTGCACAGCTTCGGCACGAAGAAGCTGCGCAGGATCGTCTTGTCGGACGCCGACTCGGGCGCCTCCTCCCCGGGCGCGATCGCCTTCACGGTCGTCTGGCCGTTCTTCCGGGTGATGTACCGCTCCACCCAGGTCCGCACGAAGAACGGTTCCCGGGGGACGTTGTTCTCGTTCTTGCAGGCGTCCATGCACCGCGCGCAGCCGATGCACTTGTCCACGGAGACGCCGTACCCGAACCATTTCCCCGTCCGCACGGTCTCCTTGGCGTACGCCCTCGAGGGGAAGAGCTTCAGGACCCCCTCGATCGCCCCTCCGGAGAGGAGGACCGCGAAGAACCCCTTCAGGAAACTCCTTCGGCCGCTCACTGTTCCACCTCCGGGGAATGGGGGTAATGGCATTGCCAGCAGACGTACTTCTCGCCGTGCTCGCCCATGTCGATCTTCGGGGCGTTCTTCGCGAGCTTGTCCCTGGCGTCCTTGCCGTGGCACTTCGCGCAGAACTCCCGCGTCTGGGGCTTCGTCGGCTTGACGCTGCGCGGCGATATCTTGTGCTGCTGCGGCGCCTGGTGGCACACGGTGCACTCGAGCTGGACGTGGTGGGACACCGCCTTCATGCGGGCGATCTCCCCGTGGCACGCCGAGCACTCCTTCGGGGTGGTCGGCGGCTTCGGGTCGTGCGGGTTGTGGCAGGTGGTGCACGCCTTCAGCGGGTTGTGCGCCACCGGGTTGATCTGCGGGAACCCTCTCGGCCGGGACGGGTTGTACGCGTGGCACTGCGGGCAGAACGCCCGGGAGGTCGGGATGGTCGGCTTGACCTTGTCCGGATCCTCGGTGTGCGCCTTGGCCGGGCCGTGGCACGTCTCGCAGGAGAGGTCCTTGTGGTACCCGGTCTTCTTCTTGTTGTGGATCTCCCCGTGGCACTCCTCGCACACGTGGAACCCGGCGTACCGGACCGGCCTCGCCTTCTCCCGCTGGATCGCGTCGGCCCACTGGATCCGGACGTCCTTGACCGGCTTCGGGATCAGCACGAAATACACGAACGCCCCCACGGCGATCATCGCCACGACGACGACGATCAACCGGGCCAGCGGGTCCGGGAATTTCTCGAATAGTTTGTTCATCGCGCGCGACTCCTCCCGATAACGTCTACGAAAAAGGTGAATTTATATATATGAATTCGGGGGTTTTGTGGCCGGGCACCCCTGCCCGGCCGAAAAATCCAAACGAAGATACCAGAATCCCGGGGCATGTCAACCCAAATGGACGAACCGTTAATCCCGGTACGACTGCTCCGCCAGGGCGTCCGCCTTCCGGATGAACTCGGTGTCCACGATGACCGGCTTCACCCCGTCGTCCCCCACGTAGAACTCCCCGGTGAGGATCGGGATCGCCACCCGCAGGAGCAGCGTGTAGATGAAAAAGCCCGTGGCCCAGATCCCCAGCGCCAGGAGGAGTTCGGTCCCGGTCGGCGCGTATTCGTAGATCTCGCCCAGGACGTCGGGGACCAGCCCCGGGATGACCAGCCCCATCCCCTTCTCGATGTACACGCCGACGAAGATCAGGACGCAGCCGATGTTCAGGGTGACGAAATTCTCCCGCGTCTGCGGGATCAGGAACAGGAAGAAGGCCGTGACGTTGAAGATCATCGCCGTCCAGATGTACGGCACGAGGTTGCTGTGCCCTTTCAGGCCGAAGAAGAGGTAGTGCATCGGGGCGAGGTGGATCGTGTCCGAGTAGAACTCCTTGAACACCTCGGCGCCCAGCAGGAACAGGTTGATGAACATGGAGTAGGCGATGAGCTCGGCCACCTTGAAGACCGCCTCGTTCTTGATGTCGATCCGCGTGTACTTCCGGATGACCTGGAAGAGGATGATCATGAACGCGGGGCCGGAGCAGAACGCCGAGGCGAGGAACCGGGGGGCCAGGATCGACGCGTTCCAGAAGGGCCTTGCCGCCAGTCCGTTGTAGAGGAACGCCGTCACGGTGTGGATCGACACCGCGGCCGGGATCGAGAACAGGATCATCGGGTTGAAGAAGTTCGGGTTCGGCTCCTCCCGGTTGTAATGCTTGTAGCAGATGTAGACGGCGATCACGAGGTTGAGAATCAGGTAGGTGTTCAGGACCACCACGTCCCACGCCAGCAGGGATTGCGGGAAGTTCAGGATCCCGAACTTCGGGATCAGGTGCCAGAACCGGTCGGGGCGGCCGATGTCGACGGTGACGAAGAGCAGGCACATGACCATCGCGGAGACGGCGAGCATCTCCCCGAGGACCGCGATCTCCTTGATCGGCTTCCACTTGTACACGTAGGCGGGGATCACGAGGAGGACGGCGGCCGCGGCAACGCCGACCAGGAAGGTGAAGTTGGAGATGTAGAATCCCCAGGACACCTCGTCGCGCATCGCGGTCACGATCAGCCCGTTCTGCAGCTGGTAGGCGTACGCGGCGACGCCGACCGCCATCAGGATGAGGAGGGACACCATCCACGCGTAGTACGCCCTGCTCCCCTTGGAGACCAGGAACAGCGTCCCCTTGAAGAATTCCCAGATCTTTCGCATCGGTTCCCTCGCCGCCCTAGGTCGCGTAGAAATAGTAGAACTTCGGCCGCGTGTTCAGGTCCTCCTTGAGGATGAACACTCGCTTGTTCTCGATCAGGTACCGGATCTCCCCCTCCGGGTCGAGCAGGTTCCCGAATTTTCGGGCTCCGACGGGGCACGCCTCCACGCACGCGGTGTACCGGCCGGGGGTGTTCCGGACCCGCTGGATGCAGAAGGTGCACTTCTCGACCACGCCCACCGGCCGGGGGCGGTTTCCGAGGTAGTGCGTCTCGGTGACCAGGTCGGCGGCGGGGAGACCCGGCTTCTTCCAGTTGAAGTGGCGCGCGCCGTACGGGCAGGCGGCCATGCAGTAGCGGCAGCCGATGCACCAGTTGTAGTCGACGACGGTGATCCCGTCCCTCTCCTTCCAGGTCGCCTGCACGGGGCACACCTTCACGCACGGCGGGTTCTCGCACTGGTGGCACTGGACCGGCATGTAGAAGTGCCCCTTCTCGGGGACCTTGGCCGGGTTGTAGTACTGCTCCGCCTCCTCCAGGTCGACGCCGCGCTCCTTGGACAGCTGCAGCACCCGGATCCAGTGGATCTGCGGGTCGCGGGACTGGTTGTTCTCCTGGACGCAGCCGTACACGCACCGGCGGCACCCGATGCAGCGGGACAGGTCGAGGCCGTATCCGTACAGGACTCCCTCGATCGGCGGCGTCGCCTTGACCTTCACCGCCTTGCCGTACCGCTTGCCGTACTCCTTTTCGAGCCGTGCGAGAACCTTTTCCAGCTCCGGCTTCGACAGCTCGCGGAAATTCTTCTGGAAGAACGCCTCCCATACGGATGCGGGCGCATCCGCGGCCGGGATCGCCAGCGCTCCCAGCACCGCCGCGGCCCCCTTCATCATCTTGCGGCGCGACATCCGGTGGGCGTGGGCGTCGCGGGTTCCCTCGTTCGGCATGGACCTTTCTCCCGCCGCTCTCGGCGGCGCTTCGGGTGGGATCACTATTTTATCGCCTCGGGGCGGACCGGCGGCGGCATCGGGGCGATCGGCTTGTACCGCGGATCGTGCGGATCGTGGCAATGGACGCACAGGAGGTACTGCTTCTCCCCGTTCCACATCCCCGTCCGCTTCCCGTGGACCCCCGCCCGCCAGTCGCGGAACTTGTCGCCGTGGCACTGGCCGCAGAGGCGGTACGACTCGTCGAAGGAGATCCTCTCCCCGCTGGCCAGCCGAAGCCTGTCGCGGTTGGCGATATCGTGGCAGTCGAGGCACCACCGCTGCCCCTGCGCGTGGTTGAGGACGATGCCGGTGTGCTCGTCCTTCATCTCGCGGCGGGTCGGGTTCGGCTTCATCTCCTTGTGGCACTCCGAGCACGGGAAGATCCCCGGGGTGAACGGCGGCTTGGGTACGGCAAACTGGGGGTGGTCCGCGCCGTTGCCGTTCTTCTTCGCCCCCTGCGGCCCCTTCGGGGGGGCCGCGGCCGCGACTCCCGCCAAGAGGCACAGCGCGACCGCCGCCAATATGCACCCGTAGCGCACACGTTCCCTTTTCATCAAAGCTCCTTCAACGCTGTTTGCTGGAAAAACGGCCGGCCCCCCGTCCCCACCCGTTTCCCGCCACCCCTGCCGGGAAACGGCTATTC
>JACRNP010000111.1 GCA_016234845.1 Deltaproteobacteria bacterium
CGGGGAACCGCTGGACCACGTCCTCCTGTCGGGTCCTCCCGGGCTCGGCAAGACCACCCTGGCGCACATCATCGCCAACGAGATGGGGGTCGGGATCCGCACGACGTCCGGCCCCGCGATCGAGCGGAAGGGGGACATCGCCGCGATCCTCACCGCCCTCGAGGCGGGGGACGTCCTCTTCATCGACGAGATCCACCGCCTGAGCCGCGTCGTCGAGGAGCTGCTCTACTCCGCGATGGAGGATTTCGCCCTCGACATCATCCTGGGGCAGGGGCCGTCGGCCAAGTCGATCCGGCTTTCCCTTCCCCGGTTCACGCTGGTGGGCGCGACCACGCGCACGGGCCTTCTCACCTCGCCGCTGCGGGACCGGTTCGGCGTACCGTTCCGCCTCGAGTATTACGGGCAGGAGGAGCTGGAGGAGGTCGTGCGGCGCACCTCGTCCACGCTTTCGATCCACATCGACGCCGGCGGCGCGCGCGAGATCGCGCGGCGCTCCCGCGGGACACCGCGGATCGCCAACCGCCTCCTGCGAAGGGTCCGCGACTTCGCGCAGGTGGGCGGCGACGGGCGGATCACCCGGGAGATCGCCGACCAGGCGCTCCTGCGGATGGAAGTCGACCGCGAAGGGCTGGACGTGATGGACCGGAAGATTTTGAGGGTGATCCTGGAGAAGTTCCAGGGGGGGCCGGTGGGGGTCGAGACGATTTCGGCCTCGGTCAGCGAGGAGCGCGACACGATCGAGGATGTCTACGAGCCGTTCCTGATCCAGCAGGGGTTCCTGAAGCGCACGCCGCGGGGGCGGATCGCCACCCCGGCCGCCTGGAAGCACCTGGGCCTCGCGGTCCCGAAGTCCGCCGTCCAGGACGAGCTGTTCGGGGAGAAATGACGACATGGCGTCCTTCGGGAAGTCGCTCGTGTTCATCGGGCTCGCCATCGCCGCCGTCGGCGCGCTCTTCCTCCTGTCGGACAAGGTCGGCTGGATCGGCCGACTGCCCGGCGACATCACCATCCGGCGGGAGAACTTCACCTTCCACTTCCCGCTGGCGACGTGCATCCTGATCAGCGTCATCGTCTCCCTCGTCCTCTACCTTTTCCGAAAATAGCCCGCGGGGTCCGGGTATAATGCCCCGGGGGGTGGAAGTGGGCGTACGGAAGGCATTTTGCACGCTGATGCTCCTTGTCGTCGCATCCGGCTCGGCGGTCGCCGCGCCCCGACCGAAGATCGTGGAGGTCTCCGGGACGATCCAGGGGAGCGAGGCCAGGGTCCGGTTCACCCTGCAGAACGCCTTCACCCCGGAGATGGTCGAGGCGCTGAAGAGCGGCATCGAGATCTCCTTCCGGATCACGGTGGAGGTGGATAGGGTCTATCGGGCCTGGTTCGACCAGACGGTGGGCTCCGTGCGGCACACGAGTTCCGTCCGGTACGATGTCCTCTCCAAGGTCTACCGACTCCACCGAAGCGACGGGAACGAACTGCTCCCCGACATCCACGCCGCGCTCGACCGGATGACCCGGTTCGAGATCGCGGTCCCGGTGAACGGCGCGGTGGACCGGGGCAAGCCGTATCACGCCCGCGTCCGCGCGCGGTTGGACAAGGCGGGCCTTTCCGAGACGCTCCGGTCGATCATCTTCTTCTCCTCCCTGTGGGACGTCGAGACCGACTGGGCCCGCGGGTTCCTGCACTCGCCGTGACCGGGGAACGCGGCGCCGGCTCCCCGCGGCACGAAGCGGAGTCCGCGAAACGGCGACGGGAGCGGTGGGCGATCGGCGCGGTCGCCTTCCTCGTCGCGGGACTGACGCTCCTCGAAGCGTACCTGGCCGCCGTCGGCGGGTCGGTCGCCTTCTCCTCCAACATCGTCATCTTCGCCCTGATCAACCTGAACGTCATCCTCGTGGTCCTGCTGATCTTCCTGGTGACCCGGAACGTCTTCAAGATCCTCCTGGACCGGCGCCGGAAGATCCTCGGCGCGAAGATCCGGTCCCGCCTCGTCCTGATCTTCATCTGCTTCTCCCTCATCCCGACCATCCTGCTCTTCATCGCGGCCACGAACATCACGACCACGAGCATCAAGTCGTGGATCGGCGGGCGGGTCGGGCAGGCGCTCTCGGGCGCGCTGGAAATCGCCAGGAAGCAGCTCGAAACGGAAGCCGCCGCGATGTCCCCTCTCGCGGAGGAGGCCGCCGATCGCCTCGCGTCCGCGCCCGCAGCAAAGGATCCCGCCGACGCGCTCCGCTTCGACCGGTCCCCAACCCGGGAGGACGCCGTCCTCCTGCTGGTCCGCCGCGGCGCGATCGCGGCCCGGGATGGAACGATCCCGCCCGCCGTGGAGAACGAGATCCTCTTCCGGCTGAAGGGGATCGCCGGCGATGGCGCCGGGAAAGGGCACTCCACGCTGATCGGGGAGGAGTACGCCGCGTCCTGGCGGCCTGCCGGCGAGGGCGACCGCGTGGTGGCGGTGAAGCCGATCCCGCCGGCGGAGTCCGCCCGCATCCGCGACATCGCCAGGGCGTACGACGAGTACCACCAGGTCCGGCTCCTGGACGACCCGATCCGGGCGAGCTACGTGGGGATCCTCATCCTGATCACCCTGCTGATCGTCTTCGCCGCGAGCTGGATGGGAATCTACCTCGCGCGGCAGATCACGGTCCCGGTGCAGATGCTCGCCGAGGGAACCGAAAAGGTGGCGGGAGGGAACCTGGACGTCTCCCTGGACTACACCTCCGACGACGAGTTCGGGACCCTGGTCGCCTCCTTCAACCGGATGACCGCGGACCTGAAGGCGATGAAGCGGAACCTCGAGGAGGCGAACGTCTCCCTGTCCGGGACGTACGAGGAGCTTCGCCGCCGCACCCAGTTCATCGAGACGATCCTCGACAACATCTCGACCGGCGTCGTCGTCATCGACCGCCACGGGCGCGTGTCGATGATCAACAAGGTGGCGGGGCGGCTGCTCGGGATACCGACCGACCGCGCCCTCGGAGAGCTGTACCGGGACGTCGTCCGGGAGGAGCATTACGAGGCGATCCGCGGTCTCTACCGGGAGGCGGGGGAGACCGGCGGCGGACAGGTCGAGCGGCAGGTGGAGCTGGTCCTCGGAGGGAAGAAGGTCGCCCTGCGCGTGAGCCTCACGGCGCTCCGGGACGACGCGGGGGAGTACCTGGGGCTGGTGGCCGCATTCGACGACCTCTCCCAGGCGATGCGGCTGCAGAGGGTTCTGGCGTGGCGCGAGGTGGCCCGAAGGATCGCCCACGACATCCGCAACCCGCTGACCCCCATCCAGCTCTCGGCGGAACGGATGCGGCGGAAGTACGCCGCCGCCCACGAAGGCGACCCGGTCTTCGAGGAGTGCACGCAGGCGATCCTCTCGGAGGTGACCACGCTCAAGCTGCTGGTGGACGAGTTCACCCGGTTCGCCCGGATGCCCGCGCCGGTCTTCTCCGAGGGGGACCTGGCCGGGGAGGCGCGCCAGCTCGTCGAGACGTACCGGGACGCCCACCCGGGGATCCGTTGGGAGTTCGTTGCGGGGGAGATGCCGCCGGTGTGGTTCGACCCCCACCAGATCCGCCGGGCGATCACCAACCTGCTCGAAAACGCGACCGCCGCCCTTTCCGCCGGCGGCCGCGTGGAGGTCGCCTGTTCGTTCGAACGCGATAGCGGGCTGGCGCGGGTCACCGTCTCCGACGACGGCCCGGGGATCTCCGCGGAGGACCGCGACCGGATCTTCGAGCCGTACTTCTCCCGGCGGGAAGGCGGGACCGGGCTGGGGCTCGCGATCGTAAGCGCGATAGCGAGCGACCACGGCGGGGTCGTCCGGATGCGGGACAACCGCCCCCGCGGCGCTGTGTTCGAGCTGGAATTCCCCGTCCGCCCGCAGGGGAAGGAGTAGGCCGGGGTGGATCCGGTCCGCTTCGGAAAATACCGCGTCCTGCGGAGGATCGCCTCCGGCGGAATGGCGCAGGTGTACCTGTGCCGCCTCACCGGGGAGGAAGGGTTCCGGAAGCGGGTCGCTCTGAAGGTCGTCCACCCGCGCCACGGGGACGATCCCCGGTTCCGCGACCTCTTCGTCCGGGAGGCGCGCCTGGCCGCATCCCTCTCCCACCCGAACCTCGTCGAGGTGTTCGATTTCGGCAGGGAGGGGAGCGCCTTCTTCCTCGCCATGGAGTACGTCGAGGGTTTCGACATGGCGCAGGCGGCCGCGCACGCGCGGCAGCTCGGGGTCCGGATCCCGGGAGGCGTGTGGCGCCTCTGGGTGGAGGGGATCTGGTCGGGGCTTTCGTACCTGCACGAGAAAGGGATCGTCCATCGCGACGTCTCCCCCGGAAATGTGCTTCTCGGGCGCACCGGCGTCGTGAAGCTTTCGGATTTCGGCGTGTCGCGGGCCGTATCCGCGGGCCGCGACGGGGGGGATGACGGCCTTGCGGGGAAAGCCGGGTACCTGTCCCCCGAGCGGGCCAGGGGCGAGGAGGCGACCGCCTCGTCCGACCTGTTCGCCGCGGCCGTGATTTCCGCGGAGCTCCTCCTGGGCCGGCGCATGTTCGAGGGGGGCCGGGAAGAAAATCCGCTCGACCGGGTCCGGGAGTTCGACGGGAGCCGCCTCGAGTTTCCCGGCGAAGATCCCACGCTCGCGGACGCGCTCCGGATCGGGCTTGCGTCCGACCCCGGGAATCGGTACCGGTCCGCGACCGAATTCCTGGAGATCCTCCCGCGCGTCGCGCCCGCCAGGGCGACAGGGCCGGAACTCGCGGATTTCTGGGACGCCCTGTTCCCTCGTTCCGAGGAAGAGGAAACGGTCCCCTCCCTTCCACCGGGCGACGGGATGCCGCCCGCGATGGTGAAGGAGTCCCCGGAGCGGTACGGGATGCGGGGAAGGAGGCTCCAGGCCGGCGCGGCGGCAGCCTTCGTGGCGCTGTCGGTCGGGGGAGCGCTCCTCTGGAAGGAGACGAGGGAAGGCGACCGTGATCCTTCGTCACCGGCCGCCGCGGTTGCTCCAGGCCCTACGGCCCCCTCATCAACCCCGGAAGTCGCGGCCGTCGCATCACCCCCTGTGAAGGACGTGGCATCGGCCTCGATTCCGGGGATGCGGGATACCGGGAAGGTCGCCGAGGTTCGCGCGGAGCCGAAATCCTTCGTCCCGCCCACCCCGGATCCGCCGGCGCCCCGGTACGTGCGGATCGAGACGGAGCCGGAAGGGGCGAACATCGTCGCGGGGAGCGGCGAAACGGTCGCAACGACCCCCGCGCAGATCGACCTCGCCTCCGTCGGCCCGAAGGGAATCGTCCTTTCCCGTGCGGGGTACGAACGGAAGGCCGTCCCCGCCGGGGCGTTGACGCCGGGCGTGACGTTCCGGATAGAGCTCGATCCGGTGATCGGCACGGTGGAGGCGATCCAGGCGATCCCGTGGGCGAAGGTTTTCCTCGGGACGAAGTTCCTGGGCGAGACTCCGCTCACGTCGGTCCGGCTCCCGGTGGGGGAGCACCGCCTCCGCTTCGTGAACGAACCGCTCGGGCTGGACCGGACGGAGACGGTCGTCGTCCGCCCCGGGGCCAACCCGAAGGTAATCGTCCCGTTGACGGGGGCGGGGCGTCGGTAGGACGAGAGCTTGGACCTTTCCCTCTGACCGTTCCACTTCCTTTGGCGTGATATTTCCGTGCCATCCGTTGTCTCGCGACGCTCTTCAGGTAGGAGGCACGACTCCCGTTCTTTTTTGCGGCGTGTATCCGGACCGACAACCGTAACGATCGATCGACCGGATCCATTCGAACGGTTTCACCCGGCCCGTACGAATGGGGGACCGCCGCCGGGCATTCTCGTTCCGGTAAAAGTACAACCAGTGACGCAGCCACCAAGACGGTCGCCACGTGCCGCAAGCGGAATTTCGTCATGTTCACCCCCAAAGCAACTCACGCAATCCCAACAGGACCGGAGACAGGATCAACAGGAACACGGCGGGAAACATGAGAAACACAAGAGGGAAGAGCATCTTTACCGCGGCCTCCTGTGCCACCGTCTCGGCCCTGTGCCCCATGCTTTCCAGCATCTTCGAAGACAGCTCCCTCAAGCTTCGGGAGAGGCCGATTCCGAGCCGCTCCCCCTGCGACACGTAATTCAGGAAGAGGCGATACTCTTCCAGCGGCAATTTCTCGCGGGAACGCGAGATCGCTTCCCCGCGGGGGACACCCATGGAGCGCGAGCGGACCAGTTCCCCCAGTTCCCGCGCCAGGGTTCCCCTCGGGATCGACCCGGCGGTCTCCTGCAACGCGGAAGAAGCTCCCATCCCCGATTCGAGAAGAAGGGAAAGGAGGAAACAGGCGACCGGCAGATCCCTTCGGACGGAGCGGATCGCGTCCCGCGCGGCTCCGCGGAAGCGGATCCAAAGCACCCCCACGCAGAGAAGGGTGGCGATGCATGCCGATTCCACGGCGCCTGCGAATGTCGGGGAAGCGGCTATCCCGACGGGCACGACGAGCAGGAAGAGGAGTTCGGAAACCGCCCAGGGCCGGACCGGGTCGACGAGGCGGATTCCGGGAATGCGGAACAGTCCCCGGCGGATCAGCCGCCCGGTCAGCCGTTCGTGGATCGTCCGGTACCGGTCGGGGACTCTTTTGAAATATCCGTCCGCATGGGCACGGAATGCCGAGCGGGCGAGGAGCGACATTCCAAGCAGCGCCGGAAGCCAGATCCGGAAAAGGTCTTGTGCCGTCACGGCCGAACCGCCAGGATCTTGCGGATGACGAACCATCCCAGCAACTGAAGCGCGGCCGACAGGATGAGGAGCGCTTTTCCGGGAGGGGTGCCGACGAGTTTCGGGAAGAATCCCGGATCGACCCGGGAAAGGGCCAGGGCGAACGCGGGACCGAGCATCGTAAGGACGACCGCCTGGAGGCGGGCCTGGGCGGTCATGCTTCGGAGCTTCTCGTCCGCGCGATGGCGGAGACGGAGTATGTCCCGCGTCCGCTCCAGCAGGTCGACGATGTTTCCTCCCCCCGGCAGTGCGGCGCGCATCGGTTTGACGAAAAGCGCCACCCCCTCCTCGTCGATTCGTTCTTCCCAAAGGGTGAACGCTTCAACGGGGCCGACTCCGAGTCGCAACTGACGCAGGACCCAGGCCATTTCCTCGCGAACGCCGGATGGAAGGAGTGGAACGATCTCCGGCAAGGCCGCTGGAAGGCTGTGCCCGGCCTTCACGTGGCCGGCAAGAAGGTCTAGGAGGACGGGAAGCTGGGAAACGATTCGCTTCCTTCGGCGGACCCGATACCGCCGAACAGCCGATCCGCATAGAAGTACCGGCGCCCCTCCGAAGGCGGCCGCCGCCGTGAACGATCCCGTGGCGAATAGAACGACGATTCCGCAAACGGTCCCCGATGCCAGCAGTGCGATCGCGACCCGGGATGGCGGCAAATGCAGGAATTCGTCCCGAAGTTCGTCCGAATGGCGGTTTGCCGCGGAGAAGAAGCGGCCACGCGCCCAAGGGAGGGCGGTGTGCAGCAGATAATACACGGCCAATCCGGCCCCGATAAGGAAGAAGGCGGTTTCCGGAAGGGTCAGGCCCACGACGGTTCGCCCTCCGCCCCGAAGCGGGAAGGGACCCCGGTGTGTACGAGACGTCCCCCGGAGGTATCGCCGCACCCGGTCCGATCCCACCGGAAGATCTCCTGGAGAAGGATCTGGGATTCGTTCATCCCCGCCAATTCTGCGACCGAAGTGACGGCACGCCTCCCGTCGCCGATCCGTCCCGTGTGGATGATCAGGTCGATCGCGGAAGCGATCTGTTCCCGGATCGCCCGGATGGGAATCTCCACCCCGGAAAGGAGGACCATCGTCTCCAGGCGGCGCAACATGTCCCGCGGCGCATTCGCATGACCGGTGGTGATCGATCCGTCGTGGCCGGTGTTCATCGCCTGAAGCATGTCGAGCGCCTCGCCGCCGCGGCACTCGCCGACGATGATCCGGTCCGGCCTCATCCTGAGGGAGTTCCTGACGAGGTCCCGGATCGTGACCGCACCGTGCCCCTCTATGTTCGATGGGCGCGCCTCGAGCCGGACGACGTGGGGCTTCTGGAGGCGGATTTCCGCCGCGTCCTCGATGGTGATGATTCGCTCCTCTTCGGGGATGAACCGGGAGAGGGCGCTCAGCAGGGTTGTCTTGCCGGAGCCGGTGCCTCCCGATACGACGATGTTCCTTCGCTCACGGACGGCCTTTCGGAAGTATTCCGAAGCCTCCGGCGTAACGGAACCGATGCGGACCATTTCCTCGAGAGAATACGGCTCGCGCCGGAACTTCCGTATGGTGAGACAAGGACCGGTAAGGCTCACCGGAGGGATGACGGCGTTGATGCGGGAGCCGTCCGGGAGCCTGGCATCGACGTACGGTGACGATTCGTCGAGTCGGCGGTTGACCCTGGAAACCATCCGATCGATGGCTGCCCGAAGGGAATCGTCCGAGAGGAATCCGCCCTCGTGGAGGGACACCTTGCCGTCCCGCTCCACGTAGATCGACTCGCCTCCGTTCACCATGATTTCGGATACCGATGGGTCGGAGAGGAGCGGCGTAATCGGGCCGTACGCGAAGATCTCGTCGAGGATATCCCGGCGCAGGGCGGTTTTCTCGCCGTCGGGGATGTGCACACCGGATAGTTCCCCGTGGAGGTGATCCTCCGCGAGGCCTCGTAAGCGTCCGATGTCATCCGTGACCGACGGTCCGGTTTTCCTGGCATCCAGGCGCTGGAGCACGGAACGGTGAAGTGCGAGCCGCACCTCCTTGTTCATTCGCAGGGACCTCCTCAATCCATCAGGCGGAATCGAAAAGCGTCCCGTTCCCCGGCGGCCCTTCGCTCCCACCCGGACGCTTCGGGCCCGGCGCTTCCGATCATTTCCGTCGGCGTGATGAAAATCGCCAGCTCGGTCTGGTTCTCCCGGAAGCTTCGCGATTTGAACAGCTCCCCAAGGACCGGGATCTGTCCGAGCAACGGGACTTTCGCGACGTCTTTCGCCATGTCGCTCTTCACGAGTCCGGAAAGCATGACGGTCTCTCCCGGGGGCGTGGAAAAGTGGGTGGATACGCGCCGGGTGATGAAACCGGGGACGTTCGAGCTCCCGCTTCCGTGGTCGACCGCGCTGACTTCCGCGGTGACCTGTGTCCGGATCTTTCCTCCCGGCGCCATCGTCGGACGAATCTTGAGGATGATCCCGTACGTCTTCCATTCCACGGTGCGGGTTTCGGGGGTTGCGATTACGATGGGAATTTCCCCCCCGGCAAGGAACTCGGCTTCCTCCCCGCTTTCGCAGGCAAGTTTCGGGTTCGACAGGATCCTCGCCCTCCCGTCGGCCAGGAGGAAGTTCAGGCGGGCCTCGAATTCGGTACCGACGGACGCCGTCCCGCCGTTCCCCGTCCCCGCGGAGAGTCCCCCCTGGAACGTGAGCCCGTCCGGCCACCGGACACCCAGTTGACGGGACTCCCCCCGGCCGATTTCGATGATCTTCAGGTCGTATCGCAGCAAGGTCTTCCTCTCCTGGGGAAGCGAAAGACGAAGGTGGACGCCGGGATGGGCCCGCGCATACTCTTCGAGCGTCGATCGATCCTGGGCCGTGTCCACCGATCCCGCGACGACCACCGAATCTCCCGTCTCGGATACGGTGAGTCCGGGAAATAACCGGGCGAACATCCGGGCGTCGTCAACGTTTGATCCTCTTCTGGAACGGACCTCGATGCGCATCTCCGTCCGTCCCCCCGGCTCCCAGAGGACCAGGTCGGTATCGCCTTCCTTCTTGCCGACCACCAGGATCCCCTCTCCTTTCGGGAGCGGCTGCGCTTCGACGATATCCGGATTTCCGACGGAAAGGCGGTACACCCCTTGCCGGTCCAGGATGCGCTGGAATCCGGGGTGGACCCGGATCGTTTCCACGGCGAATGCCATCGGGACTCCAAACAGCCAGAAAAGGACGAAGGCACCGACGGCCCGAAGACGGTGATCGTTCACCCGCGTGCCTCTTTTCCCGGAAGGGGTTCGGGGATCCTCAAACCGCCCTTCCATATCTCGACTTGGGGAGTCGTATTGAATTTCTTCGATGCGCCGGTGGAAACGGAAGCGTTGTCGTCGGGATTTCTCAGGAACCAGTGCAATTTGCCGATTCCCGCCGCTCTCGCGATCCTTGCGCCTTCCCGGGGGGTGACCATCAGGGTCACCGTGCCGGCGTCCGGATTTTCGTTCGGACGGGCCAGCCGGTCATGATGGCGATCCACGGCGATGACGGAAATGTCGCGGACCCATTCGGCGGCTCCCGATCCCGACGGTTCGGCCAGCAGGTCGACCCGGTCACCGGGGTGCAGCAGGCCGGCGAAGGACGAAGTGGGGTCGACTCCAACCGTCAACGCCCGTTTTCCGGAGAGGACCCTCCGGGAGAACGACTCCGTCTCGTACGGCTCCTCGACGTCGCTCCACAGGATCGGCTCCCCCTCCTCGATGGTTATCTTCGCCCGGCCCCCGAGCAGTAATTCGAATTCGGCCGCGGGTACGTTTCTCTGCCCGGTCCCGGAAGAGGGAACCGGTTTCTTCGCGAGATTCCGTTCGCTGAACTCCTCTCCGGCGGGTATCGCGACGGATGCGACGACCACCTCCACGGGATTCGCCTGGCGGCGGATGTCGTTTTCGACCGCGGATATCCTTCGGCCCGCCGCGGCAAGCGCCAGCCCGGTCAACAGGACGCCTGCGGCCAGAGGGAGAAGCGGTTTGACCTTATCTGTCCATTTGGCGGACCAGAAGGAATTCATCCTTCGCTTCATCCAGCCAGACAACGGATACCTCCTTTCCCCTGGATCTCTTCAGCACGGTCGGAGCGCCGGCTCCGTCTACAGGGCTGAAACGTTCCCATCCGCCGGCTTCAAGGGCGGAACGGACGACGCTCCGCGATGCGATTTTGCCGAACACCAGTTCCACCGGATTCCCTTCTCTTTCCATCGAGAGCGCATGGTCCGCACGGAGTCCGCCGGGAACTTCCGGTCGCCTCGGAGGGATCGCCCGGGGGGTCCCGCAGAGTCTGCCGGAGAATGCCGGATGAGGAGGGGAGAGAGACTCCTCCTGGATCTCCGGATGATCCGGCAACGCGACTCCCCGTCGCCCGAGTTCCCTCGCCAGGGTGGTGGAATCACCTGCGGGCGAGTCATCCGTGATGAACGTATCGCCGTCGATGGTCGTGCGGAGTGTCGAGGAGATGTCCCTCTTCCGGGCGTCGACGTACGCGGCGATCGTCAGTATCAGCAGGACAACGGCGCAAATCGTCAAGGGGCGGCGGATCCCGCGGCTCATCGGAATGCACCCGATATCAGGATTCCCCGGATCGTCCTCCGGGCGGTGTTTCCGGAAGAGGATTCGCTGTCCCAGCAATCCACGGACGCCTCGGATTCCCGGCGTACTTCGTGCGGCGGGAGATCCAGGAATCCGCCGACCGGTTCCGCCGGTGCACGGACCCCAACCGACGCCTTCGTTCTTCCCGTCATGCCGCGGAACAAGGGGAGTTGCCCGATGAGCGGCCCGTCGACGGCTCGAAAGGAGATCCCGTTGTCCATGGGCAGGATGGTTCGGGCAAGTCGATCGTCCATGCCGGGCAGATTTCTCCCCGACCGGATCATGTGGGCCATGGCGGCGGAGTCCGCCGATCCGGAGTACGAAAGTTGCCGGTACGACCAGTAGGCGCCCGCGAGGAGCGCGAGGATCGCCGGGATCAGGAGGATGGATTCGACGATCGACTGGCCGCACTCATCTTGACGTTCCGGATTCACGAGCGCCTCCTTCCAGTAATCGCGACCTCCAGGTCATTTCGGCCGATCCCCCGCCGAACGGCTCCGCTTCCGATTCCGCGAAAACCTTCCGTTTTCCCGACTCTCCGGGAAAAGGGATCGGCAATGGGCGAACGACCTGGAAACCGGTGAATCGAACGCGCTGTCGTTCCGGCAAATCCTTCTCGGGAGTCAACATCCGGATCGGGCCCGGGTCCGAACCGGCGATGGTGCAGAGCGCGGCGTCCAGCGCGGACAGTACTGCTTTGGCGGCTTTCTTCAGGAAGCGGATCCTCCGCAGGCGAATCGGGATTTGTGAAATGGGTGCGATCGCATCGATCAACCGGACCGGCGGTCCGGGTTCGAGGTGAAGTTCGAGCGTGTTCCTCCCGTCGTGCGGACCTCCGGGATTGCAGGGGAACAGGATACCGGTCACGTTCTTCTTCCGTGAAAGCTCCGCCGTCTCCGCAAGGACGAGATACGGCGTGGCCTTCCGGATCTTTTCGCTCCAGGCGACGAGGGTGTGCGCGGTCTTCCAGTAACCGGAGACCAGCCTTTTCGCTTGTTTGGTGTACTCCAGAAAAGGCGGGATGCCGGCACCGAATGCCGCGGCAAGAGCCATGGCGGCCCAGACGAGGCAGATCCACCGGATCGCTCGAAGGCACTGGATGACGCCGTCGTTGAGCGCGGCGATCAGGTTCAAACCCCTTGCCTCCCAGGTGGCGGCGGAAAGGGCGACCGCGTCCACGGCGTTCGCGGACGCCACCCTGCCGACCGCGACCTGGTGAAATTGAATCGACGCGAAGATCAGGGCGACCACGGTTCCTGCGACGACGAGAAACAGCGCGGTCGCCTGGCCGCGGTTTCCCGCCCGGGCGTCGACGGCCTGCCGGGAGAAGTACCCGATCACGGTCATTCCACCGTGACCCAACGGCTCGATTGAAACATCAGGTAGTACCGGCCGCCCAGCCGGACCTTCTTCCCCGGCGAGAGGTGGTACAGGATCCGGTCGATCCACGGGACCACCAGTTCGATCCCGTGGGTCAGCCGGACGCACATCGCGTCGCCCGCCGCCGCACGGTTCGCTCCGCGTTCTCCGTCCCGCGTGACATCGAGAGCGGTCAACGCCGCCGTCCCGAGGGAGCCCCCGGGGCGGTTCCGGCATGTTCGGAACGCCTCGAGATACGCCGCCTCCCGCGCTTTCCGGAAATCCTCCCGGGCGATCCGGGCGAATTTCCTGGCCGCCAGGTGCGCCGCAGTGTCGACGGCGCCCTTTCCGGCCCAGAGGAGGGACAGCTGGATCATCGCGAGCAAAAGGAACAGGAAAGGAACCCCCGCCACGAGGAATTCGATCATCGCGCTTCCCCGGTCACTTCGAGCCGGCATACGTAGAGAGGTTCTTTCGGTTGGCTTCGACTCCGGCCGCCCCGGCCAGCGACTCGACCTTCCCGGTCTCGCTCCCGGCCATCGCCTTCACGATCACGTGGAACTGGTTGCGGAGTTGATTTCCGAAGAGATTGACGATGCCGATCCCGGCGATCGCAACCAGCGCGACGATGATGATGTACTCCGTGAGCCCCTGTCCTCCGCGATTCCTGCCTCTTCTTGCTCCCATCACGCCACCTCCTTAAGGACGAATTCGGATGGCGGCTGGTGGAGCAATACGCGTTCCATGGAGCGCGCAGCGGTCATCATGGAATTCGTAGTTCAATCGGCGGGTTGGAGATGCGCAGGACGATGGGGAAATCCGATTGGGAGAAAACGGTTCGAAAATCGGACCTAAGGTTGGATTATCGGTCGGACTACTTGCTCCCGATCCCGTACTTCTTCAGCTTCTCGAACAGGGTGGATTTCGCGATCCCCAGCTCCCGGGCGGTCCGCGTCTTGTTCCCGCTCTGGCGAGCCAGTTCCGCAAGGATGTTGGTCCGCTCCGCCTGCTCCCAGCGGGAAAGGTTTCCGGAGGCCGCGGCGGCGGGATCTCCATCCGGGGATTGCCGAAGGAACGAAAAATCCTCCCCGGACAGCTCCGCGCCGTCGGCCATCACCACCGCCCGCTGGATCGCATTTCGAAGCTCCCGCACGTTCCCCGGCCAGTCGTGGGAGATGAGGGCGTCCAGCGCGGCGGGGGAGAGGGACGGGAGCTTCCGGTTCTCCCGCGCGCCCATTCCGGAAAGGAAGTGCCGGGCGATCGGCGCGATGTCCTCCCGGCGATCCTTCAAGGGAGGAACCGCTACGGTGATGGCGCCGACCCGGAAGTAGAGGTCTTCGCGGAACGACTTCCTTGCCACCTCTTCCTTCAGGTTCCGGTTCGTGGCCGCCAGGATCCGGACGTCGGCCGTAAGCGTCTCGTTCCCGCCGACTCGCTTGATCTCCTTCTGCTCCAGGGCGCGTAGAAGCTTCGGTTGAAGAGTAAACGGCAACTCCCCGATTTCATCCAGGAATATCGTTCCGGAATGCGCCAGCTCGAACGCGCCCCTCCGCTGGGCGGTCGCGCCCGTGAACGAGCCTTTTTCGTGGCCGAACAGCTCGCTTTCGATCAGCTCGGGAGAGATCGCCCCGCAGTTGACGACGATGAACGGACGGTCCCTGCGGCCCGACGCGTCGTGGATCCCCCGGGCCACCAGCTCCTTCCCGCTCCCGGTCTCTCCCTCTATAAGGATGGCGACGTCGGACGCGCCGACCCTGCGGATCGTGTCGGCAAGCTTCCGGATCGGCGCGCTGACGCCCACCAGGCCGAACGGCGCCTCCGCCGGCTTCTCCGGAGAGATCGGACGCCGGGCGGAGGTTGCCCCGGAAGCGGATCGCACCGCCCGGAGATCGGGGCCGGCGGCCGCGGCTACCGTGGGTTCCTCGCCGGAAGATGGAGCCGCGCCGAACCTCTGGAAATGGATCCGGTACGAGCCGACCGTGAACGTCTGTCCGTCGTCGAGCGGAATCTGCGCAACCGGCTTGCCGTCGGCGTGCGTCCCGTTCCGGCTGCCGAGGTCGGCCAGGAAGTACCGGGTTCCCACGCGGTACACGCGCGCGTGAAGCCGCGACACCGACGGGTCGGGAAGCTGCAGGTCCGCCTCGCGGCCCCGTCCGATCTTCACTTCCTTCAGCCCCAGCCGTACTTCCACCGACATCCCGTCGGTGATCGAAACGGACAGCCTCGCCCCCGGATCGGCCTGGATCATCGCACCCTCCCGCGCGTTTCGCCTGTTGTCAGCAAGCGGGATGCCGGAAATGACGGGAACGGAGATATTTCCGCAAGGAACGCCTCGACGCGAGAACGACTCCGATCAGCAGGTAGGGGAGGAGTACGCCGACGCCCTCCCCGGCGGAAGCCGTTTCCCCCCCGGTCACCATCGCGCAACTCCCTCCTCCTCCTCCGCTTCCGACGGATACGGACGTCCCCGTTGTGTAAGCGTGGACGACGAGCGCGCTGTTGTCCAGCCCGTCGTCCGCCCGCAACCCGATCTCGTACGTACCCTGCACGTCGGGAAGGAAGACGGCGTTGTCGACGTCGGATGCGGTGATGGCGGCGGCGCTCCCCGACGGCCGGGACACGAGCAGCCAACGATATGCAATCGTCTGGTTGTCCGCGTCGGACGCGATCCCCCGGAAAGTCACGGCCTGCCCCGCGTCCTGCGGTGCGGGGACGGTGAAGTCGGCGGAAGGAACATGATTGGCGTGGAGGACGGCCGTGGCCACGCCGTGCGGGGTCGAGGCCGGAGATCCCTGCGAGACCTCGAGACGCACGGTGTAGTTGCCGGGGACATCCGGCGTGAACGATGGGGAGGGGGTATTGGCCGACAGCGTGGCGCCGGATCCCGCCGGCCTGGCGGTCAGGGACCAGGCGTACGACAACGGATTTCCCGTGAAGGCAGACGAACTATTCGAAGAGGTGAGCGGGACCGGGACGCCGGGAACGGCGGTGGAAGGCGACGTGATCGCAGCCACCGACTCCCGGACGGCCCGCAGCGCGTTGACCCGTCCGAAACCCCAGGTCGTGTTCGGAGCGGCGCCGACCGGATCCGCGGTCCGCCGCAACCGTTCCCGCATCTGCGCACCGCTAAGCGCCGAATTGGACTCCCACACCAGCGCGGCGATTCCGGCCACGTGGGGGGTGGCCATGCTGGTGCCCTGCATGATGGCGTAGTTGCTGTTGGAAGGGACGATTTCCGAGGGGAAGAATAACGCCTGGGATGACCTTGCCGAGTAGATGAACTGGCCGGGAGCGGCGACGTCCGGTTTCGGACGGCCGTCCCGCGTGGGTCCCCGGCTGCTGAAGGAGGAGATTCCCAGCGATCCGGCGCCGCCGCCGGAAGTTTTCGTCTGGAAGGATCCCACCGCGAGGACGTTTTCGCCGTTGGCCGGCTCGATGATCGTCCCCGAAAGCGAAATGCTCCCGCCGGAAAAGGTGCCATCGGCGGAGTCGATGTATCCGTCGACCGTCCCGGAGCCGCCGTTCCGAACGCGGTCGAGGCGGATGGATGCCGGAACGGACGGGCCGGAAGGGGGGCGGGAGATCAGGACGAAGATGTGCGTCGCCCCGTTCGGCGGCGCGTCGGTCCGGTTGTGGATGGCGATCGAGCCGGACGGGAGGGTGCCGACGGTCCCGCTGGCGGCGGACAACGTCTCCCCCGAATAAGCGACTGTGACCGTGAAACGGTCCTCGCCGTCCGCCCAGAGGTCGACGAAAGCGGTCCCGGAGGAGGGATCGGGCTCCACCGTCAGGGAGGCGGTCGACGAGCCGAACGGGGGGATCGCCGCGCGGTAATGCTCGTTCAGGTCCTGCTCGTTTCCCGCCGCGACGGCCATGAGGCGGCGGCTGCCCGCGGACCCCGTGGCGAGGTCGTTGAGCGACGACTCGAACGCGCTGGATCCGTCGTGGGGACCGATCACGCCTCCCAGGCTCAAGTTGATCGCCGCCGGTTTTGCCGCCGTTTCGGCGTACGCGTACAGGTCGGCCACCGCGTTGATGATGTCCGTGTCGAAAAACGATGAAACGCCCGCGCGGCCGACCAGGAGCTCCGCCTCCGGGGCCATGCCGGTGAACTGTCCGGCCGATGCGGCACCGTTCCCCGCTGCGATTCCCGTGACGTGCGTGCCGTGTCCGAACGTATCGGAGAGGGCGCTCACCCCGGGGGAAAAGGAGAATGCGTGCACGACCCTCGATGTGGGCGGGGCGCCCGTGTTGAAGTCCGGGTGGGATCCGTCCAAACCGGTGTCCACGACTCCGATCAGGGCCCCCCGGCCCGTGAACCCGGTGGGCAGCCCCGTCCCCGCCTGGACCACGTCCGCCTTGACGGCAGGCCGGCTGAGATCCAGCAACGGCCTCACGCGCCTTCCCGCCTCGATGTACGAAACGGACGGCCAGTTGGAAACGTACCGGACGGCGTCCATCCGGATCCTCGCCGTGAGGACCCTCGATGAGATCCGTCTCGCGGAGCCCGAAAGGCTTCCGATCCGCTCCGGCAGCGAGGGATCGTCTCCGGTTCCGTGGATGAAGACCGGCACGGCGAGATCCCCGGAAGGCGGCGCGCCGAAGACCTTCCGCTGGGCCGATGATACGGCGACGGAATCCGAACGGAGCAGCATCGGGTCGACTTTCCGGACGTCGGGTTCCACCGGGGTCCCGGACAGCGACAAGACGCCGAAGAGGCAAAGGAGGGCGCCGGCGGTCCGGCGGAAGGTGCGGGATCGCATGGGACGCGGATTTCCCTTCAGCGCGGCATCGACCGTACTTTAGATGCCCCTTCCAGGTAGATTATTCGGTCGGACCGGAGCAGAAGCGGAAGGGCCGACAAGGGGCCGGAAACGATCCAGTTCCGGGCGACGCGGGTTACGACGCGGAAACCCGACGCCGCGACGAACCGCTCGTCGACATCCCCGGGCGGCTCCTTGAAGCGCAGCACGATGTCGATGTCCCTCCCCTCGTTCCCCGCGGCGAAGCGGGACAGCAGGTCGAACTCGAGGGCCGGATCCAGCCGGGCCAGGCGGCCCTGGGGACCGAGCCAGGCGACCCGCCGCACGGAGGGGTCCTTCAGGAGCGGAAGGACCTTCCCCGGCTGGAGCAGGAGTATCGCGGCGTTGCCGAATTCGTCGAGGATCAGGATGGAGGCCCGGGCGATGGCATCCGAATGCCGGAGGAACGCTGCGTCGCGAAAGACGGCGACCGCCGCAAACCGTTCGTCCCCTCCGCGCCGAACCAGGTCCCGGAGCGGTTCGTCCGCCTTGACGCGAAGGAGATCCTCCTCCTCGGGCGCGAACGGCCCGAGTCTGGCCGCCGATGGACACCCGGCGCACGGCAGCAGGACCGCGGCGACCAGCAGGAGGGCGAGGGTGCGAACCCGTCGCCTACGGCTTCGGCGAGAGGAATCCGACACGGAGGGTCACGTCGATGTACCGGGGATCGTCGTAGCGGCTCTTCAGGAGCGACGAGCGGACCGCTACCGGCAGCGCCCCGGACGACAGCCGCTGCAGCGCCTTGACCGCCTCGAGGTACGTCAGGTTCTCCATCCGCACGTCGAAGGACTCCTCGCGGAAATATTCCCCGTCCCTCGCTCCTCCGGATTTGATGCTGAACGCGGACTGGGGGATACCGGACTCCTGCAACGCGGAGGACAGGCGGGTGAGGGGGGAATCCTTGGCGTTCGCGCCGGCCTGCACGGCTCCCGCCCTCAGGCGGATCTCCCGCTGCATCCGTTCGAGATCCGGCCGGGCCTTCCGGACCTCGGCGAGATCGCTCTCCGCCGCCGCCGCGGCGCGACCGAGCGATTTCAGCCGGGAAACGCCGGGGAAGACCACGAACGTCAGCAGGAGGATCGCCGCCGCGGCGGCGCCCCCGATCGCCAGGAACCTCTTTTCGCGGTCACGAAGCATCGGCGCCCCGGTTCATGCCTTCTTCTCGACGAGGATGGTGTACCGGACGGATGGGCCTTTCGCTCCGCCCTCCGCCTCCTGCACGGTCACTGCCCAGGACGGGCCGAACGTCCCCGCCAGCCCCGATCGGTACGCCTCCACGAACTTCGCCTCCCCCGCTTCGCCGGCGAGCCGCAGGCGTCCGCCTTCGATCGACACCTCCCGCAGGGAGATCTCCCCCTGCGGGAGCGAAAGGGACGCCTGCATCAGCAGCTCGGCGGGCGAGGGAGCGTCGGCCCCGAGCTCCTTCTGCCGGAGGCGGAGGGACGCGACCTTCTCCCGGATCTGCGCCGTCGCCTGGACGACCGACCGGACGTCCGGGGCCGCCTCCGCGAACTCCTTCACGACCTGAGCCCGGACGCGGTTCGCCTTCTCGGCCTCGACCCACTTCGCGAACTCCAGGGCGCCGACCGACAGGACGAGCGCGGCGGCCAGGGAGATCGCGGCGAATCGCCGGATGCGCACCTCTTTTTCCGCGGAAGCGGCGGCCTCGGCGGACGTCCGGAAGGAGAAGCCTCCGGCGACATCCGGCAGGAACGGGGCCAGCGCGGCCCCGTAGGCGGCCAGGTGCGAGGGCGGCAGGCCTTCGGGACCGAGGAAGATGGAGGCCGCGGGGGCGAAACCGGCGAGCGAGGGCGGGGGGACGCCGAGGAAGAGGGCAGGCGCTACGCCGTCATCGCCGTCGTCCGAAAGTTCTCCGAGGGCGGAGACGATCTCCGCGGGGGAATCCGCCATCGCCGCCGGGAACTGCCTCGCGGAGAGAACGCCGCCTCCCGAGAGCCGCATCAGCAGGATGTCGGGGAGGGTGGCGACCAGCACGGCCTCGTCCGGCGTCCCCCGGCCGGCGCCGATCAGCAGGGCGGACGCGTGGTCCGTGACGATCCGGTCCGCCCGCAATCCGGCTTCGGCCAGGCGCGAGACGACGCTTTCGACGAACGATCGACGCGTCGCCACCGCGAGAAACGTGTCCGGGGTCCGGGGGGAGGCCGGGAACAGGTCGGACAGGATCTCGTCGTCCTCGATGGGGAGGTTTCCGTCGAGCTCGGAGAGGTGGATGACCCGCGCCCTGGGGAGGTCGGACACCGGCAGCGTGAGCGTGCGGAGGTAGGCCAGCGGCGACGGCAGGGTCACCACCACTCCCGGAATCGGCTTCCCCGGGAGGGCTTCCCGGAGCGCCGATGCGATCGTCGAAGCCGTGTCGGGGCCGCCGAACGGCTCCCCGCAAGGCGCGGAAACCGCGGCCGCCACGGCCGGGGAGCCGGGCGTACCCGAGAGCGCGACCGCGCACCACCGTTCCCTCGATATGGAGATCCCGATCGACAGCATGAACGCCCCGTCAGAAGAACTGGAATTCGCCCGCAGGCGCCGCCAGCGTGCCCGTGATCCTCAGATTAGCATTCTTTGCGTTTTTCGCCATCATGTCGAACAGGTCGGCGACCCGTCCCTCGAACGGATTCCGGATCCGGAGGTGGAACGTCACCGACGACCGGGCCGGGTCGGCGATCCGCGCGATCTCCCCCGTGCCGTCCACGCTCGACCCTTCGTACACTCCGGTCAGCCGGGGAACCTGGAACACGCCGCCGCGGACGACGAAGGAGACGTTCACGTTGTCGATCCGCGCCTCCCGGATCGGCGAATCGGCGGCGGGGACCGGGATCCGCAGGAAGCGGAGCGTCCCGGAACCCGACGCGGCCGTATTTCCTCCGGAGGCGGACCACGCCGCTTCGATCCGGTCGATCGAGAATCCGGATCCGCCGGAGGAGAAGACCGGGAACGGGAGGTCGGAGGAGGATGCGCCGGACACCACGAGGTTCCCGCCGCTGGGGTTCCAGAAAGCCGGTGAGAGGCGGAGGTCGGCCACGGCTTCGCCGCGCGACAACCGGAAGTGGGAGGGTCGCCACCGGAAAAGCCCGGTCCACTCCCAGGACGCGTCGACCTGGTCCAGGGAGAGCAACGTCCGGCCCGCGGCCGATACGGTCACATTCCTCAGTCGCACGCCGAGGGGAAAACGGATCCCCGCCGCTTCCGCCTCGATGTCCATGCCATGCGCCTTGAGGGAAGGACGAAGGGCGGACAGAACGACGTCGCCCGGAAGGGTGACGCTCACGACGACCGCGAACACCGCGAGGAACAGGAGCGCCCCGAGCGCCGGGACGAACAGGCGCCCCGGACCGGGACGGTTACCGGGCAAAGGCCTTCCTTGCGTATTTGCGGATCGCCAGCAGAACCGCCGGGAGGACGAGCAGGGCGGCGCCCGGTATCCTGCCGTTTTCCCCGGGACCTCCGGCGGCGACCATCGCGCACCCGGCCTGCTTCTCCGGGATCGGCGGATCGATGGAGTCGATCGCGGTGGTCACGTACAGGTTTCGGGCTCCCGGAACGACGTTGTCCATCCCGGACCAGAACAGGACCGCCTTCCCGCTGAAGTGCGCGAACGCGGGCCGGGTGTAGTCTCCCGGGAGGGTGGTCGAGAAGGAGAGGCCGCCGGTTCCGACCGGTGTCGCGGACGACGCCATGCCGGCGGATCCGAAGGCGGTTCCGGTGCCCGTCGTCAACCCGGAGATGGACATGGTGTAGAGCCGCCCGGGAGTTCCCGACGGAGGGGCGGACGACGAGAGGAACCCGTAGCCGGCGACGTGGACGAAGTTCTGGCTGTCCAGCACCGTTTCCGGCCGGTACACGTCGAAGACCGTCGGCATGACGGAAGCGCCGGGAGGAGACAGGAAGAAGTTGGCGTTCACCGGCAGGTTGCCGGGCCCCACGGGATTTCCGTCGTGCGTGACGGCGTCGGGGTTGAGCACCGCGAATCCGAGCGGCCCCGCGAGCCCCGTCGTGCCCGCCGGCTCCTCGGCGGCGAAGACGAGGACCCGGGTCGCCGCCGGCGCGTGGATCGTCGGGAAACCCCAATGGAACGGGCCGGAGAGCACCTGGGTGGCGCCGATGGCCAGGTTGTCCACCGTCGAGGCGAGGGACTCCTTCACCATCGCGTAGTAGATCGAGGACGGTTCCGTCGCGACGTTGTCGACCGCCCACACGACGTGGCTTCGGGCCGTTCCCTCGATCGCAAGCCGCGGACGCGGGTTCAATCCCCGGGGGTCCGCCGGCTTCGTCAGCAGGATGGGCGACGCGCCGACGAGGAAGCCGTTGTCGAGTCCGGCCCGGGCGTAGTACACGTCGCCCGTCGCGCCGTCCGTGAAGGCGATGCGCGCGGTGTTGTCCGTGGGGACTACCGCGAAGGAAGGGTCGACGGTGGTTTGCGCCAGCCGCCCGGAGAGCGGGTGCGCGACCTCCTGGACCGTCTGCCCCGTCACGACGTTGTTGTCGAGCGTGACCAGGGCGCGGAAGAGCCTGTACCCCGCCGCGGCGTTGTCGGACGGGATCCCCTGGAACAGGATGACCGCCTGGGTGGCGGATCGCATGGCGATCTGCGGATGTCGGGCGGTGGAGTACAGGGAGCCGTTGTCGATGGCGACGGCCGGGGTCAGGAGGGCCTGCGAGCGCGTGAGGGTCGAACTGGAGAAGTCCGCCGCCCCGCTGACCGCGGCGTAATGGACCTTGAACAGGCCGGATGCCGTGTTGTCCCCGATGAAGGCGACGTGCACGGTGGTGCCGCTTGGCGCCGCCGACGGCTGGTCGAACACCCATGCCCCGGTGCCGCTTTCGTTCACCGGAAATATGGCTTCCGCCCACGCTCCGGCGGCGAACAGGAGCGTTGCGGCGATCGCAAGCAGGGCGCGGTTGCGGCGGAACGAACTCATCGATTCCCCTCCGGGGTTTGTGGATAAGGGCCTACTCCAGGCGCCAGAAGCGCCATTGTATCTCATTTCCGGACCGGAATCCGACCGCGTCGACCGTGCGTTCCGTCCCCCCGACCTCGCCGGTCGACCGCACGTGAAACGCCGTGGAACGCACGTCGATCAGGTCCCGGATCCGGGTGCGCCGGTACAGTTCCCGCAAGGAAGGGGAGACGTTGCCGATCTCCTCGGTCCGGGTGAACGGGTGATCCGTCCGGTACGCGACGATCTGGTCCGCGGTCGCCGGGCTGATCGGTCCTCCCTCCGCCATGTCCCCGCCCGCCGACAGGGAGACGAGGATTTCCCGGGGGGCGGTGTTGATGTTCACCGCCCCGGACGAGTGGACCGCCACGAAGGGGCGAAGTTTCTCGAAGACGTCGCGGGAGACCCCGCGTACCAGCCGCAGCTCCTCGATCGTGTCGAACAGGTCGTTCTTCGCGCGGTACGGGTAGGGGAGCCCGCGGTAGTAGGCGCTCTCCGCGCCGCCTACCCGCGGCGCGTCGTCGTTGTCCAGCCAGTCGACCACCGCGTCCGCGACGGATCCGTCGATCCCGAGCGTTTCCAGCAGTCGCCGGAACACCGCGAGCCGCTGCTCGTCGGGCGCGTTCCCGTTCGGCAGGACCAGGCGGTTCAGGTTGACCTTCCGCTCCTCGTCCTCCACTACGACCCGTATGACGCCGTCGCCGAGCTCGATGGGGGGTGCGGCCCTGGACCAGATCTCGTCCAGCGTGTCGAACGCGTTCTCCCTCGCATCCTGGCGGAGCACGATCCGCGCCGCGCCGACCCCTGCCTCCGCGAGCAGGGTGCACCGGATCGAATCCCTCCCGTACGCGCCCGTCTGCGCGGACCGGGCGCCGAGGCGGAAGATCTCGTACGACAGGGCCACCACCAGC
>JACRNP010000112.1 GCA_016234845.1 Deltaproteobacteria bacterium
GGAAGGCGTGCCGCGGGACGGTCGCCTACAAATGGTCGGCGGACGCGAACCTTCTCCGGGTGACCTGGACCCGGGACGCCTGAAGGCGGAGCGATCGATGCGCGCCGGCGCGGCGGGGCAAAGCACGACGGCCGAGCGGTGATGGTAGAATGAGAACCATTCGCTTCATACCATCCGATCATCACGAGGAGCTCCGCCATGAGCAGTCGCTTGAACGGGAACCGTGCCGACGACCTTTCCCTGCACGGGATCCGGAAGGCCGAAGCGGTCTGGTGGAACCTTTCGCGCTCCGCGCTGATCGAGCAGTCCCTTCGTCGCCGCGAAGGGCATCTCGCGGCGGGGGGGCCGCTCGTCGTGCGGACCGGCGAATACACGGGGCGGTCCCCCAACGACCGCTTCTTCGTACGGGAGCCCGGAAGCGAGCCGTCGATCCACTGGGGGAAGACGAACCGCCCCTTCGACGCGGACCGGTACGAATCGCTCCGGGCGCGCCTGCTCGCCTACCTCGAAGGGAGGGAGCTCTTCGTCCAGGATTGCCACGTGGGCGCGGATGAGGAGCACCGGCTCCCGATCCGGGTCATCACCGAGAAGGCGTGGCACGCCCTCTTCGCCCGCAATATGTTCCTCCCCGTGACGGACCGCGACGCGCTTCCGCGCCACGTACCCGAATTCACCGTCATCAGCGCTCCCGGCTTCCATTCCCGTCCCGAGATGGACGGAACGCGCAGCGAGGTCTTCGTCCTGATCCACTTCGGGCGCAGGGAGGTGCTGATCGGAGGCACCCTGTACGCGGGCGAGATCAAGAAGTCGATCTTCACCGTGATGAACTACCTGCTTCCCGCGGCCGGCGTCCTTCCGATGCACTGCGCGGCCAGCTACGGGCGGGACGACCGGGATGTCGCGGTCCTGTTCGGACTCTCGGGGACGGGGAAGACGACCCTCTCCGCCGACCCGGAGCGGACGCTGGTGGGCGACGACGAGCACGGATGGAGCGGCCGCGGCGTCTTCAACTTCGAGGGGGGCTGCTACGCGAAGGTGATCAACCTCTCTCCCGGGATGGAGCCGGAGATCCACCGGGCGACCGGGATGTTCGGGACGATCCTCGAAAACGTCGGAATGGAGACCGATTCGCGCCGGATCGACCTGGACGACGCGACCCTCACGGAGAACACCCGGGCGTCCTACCCGCTCTCCTCCATCCCCCGGGTCGCGCCCCGCGGCCCGGTCGGCCACCCGAAGCACATCGTGATGCTGACGGCGGACGCCTTCGGGGTGCTCCCGCCGATCTCGGAGATGACTACCGACCAGGCGATGTACCACTTCCTCTCCGGCTACACCGCGAAGGTGGCGGGGACCGAGCGGGGGATCGTGGAGCCGCAGGCGACGTTCAGCACCTGTTTCGGCGGCCCCTTCATGGCGCTGCACCCTTCCGTCTATTCGAAGCTCCTGGGGGAGAAGATCGCGACGCACCACGTCAAGGCCTGGCTGGTCAACACGGGGTGGACCGGCGGCCCGTACGGCACGGGGCGGCGGATGGACATCGGCCACACCCGGGCGATGCTGCATGCGGGTGGACCCGGTGTTCGGACTGCGCGTGCCGGAAAGCTGCCCGGACGTGCCGACCGGGGTCCTGGATCCGAGGTCGACCTGGAAGGACCGTGCGGAGTACGACCGGACGGCTTCGATGCTGGCGGGGATGTTCCACGAGAACTTCGCCCAGTACGCCGGACAGGTGGAGCCCAAGGTCATGGCCGCCGGTTTCCGCAAGCCGGCCTGACGGACCGGGGAGAATCGGCGGAACCGATCGGCGCGCAGACTTTCAATAAGGGAATTCCGCGGTTTCCGAGTTCCGATTCGTAATCCGGCCTCCCGCCGGCAACAACAGAAAAACCTTCCGTTTTCCGGCCGTTCGGTTCAAGCACCCGAAGGCACATTCCTTGCTCGTACACAACCATTCCACTCCATTCCTTGCCGTCGCCCGTTTCCGGGCCCGGTGGCGTTGTCCGCATCGTCCGGTGCGGCCTGGCCGTGGCATTTTTTTCGCAGAGGAGGATCCCGATGAAAACGACGACCTTCAAGTCCCAGTACCGGAAGTTCCGCATGCTCACCGCCCGGTTCTTCAGCTACTGGTTCTTCATCATCTTCGCGACGCTGGGCGTCGGCGTCGCGGTGATGGAGCGGTTCACGAACGTCTTCGGCGTCCAGCACCTCGAAACCGTCATGATCCTGATCCTGTCGTACGCGATCCTCGTCTACATCGTGACGGAGCGGGCGAAGGTCCTGGACGACATCCACGAGAACCTGCGCAGCGCCAAGGCCGAAGTGTACCCGACCCGCGAGTCGGTCTACATGGCCGTCCCGCTGATCATCGCGCGGGCGTCCGCCGACGCCCAGGGCCGCCGGCGGATCTTCCACGCCGCGCTCCACGGCCTCGGCGGAAAACGGCTGGCGAAGCCGTCCCGGCCGGACCCCGTCTTCGAGGTGTTCGACGGCGCGATCGACCGTTGCGTCGCCTCCACCGGCCCGGGGATGTGGCGCGTCTACGAGATCTACAACGTCCCCGACGAGGAGCGGCTCGACGTGCTGGTCGAGATGATCGGGAAGCGGCAGGGGGCCGAGGGGTACGAGGTGCGGGCGTTCGCGCACGCCGAGGGGCTGCCGCACCTCTCCCCCCTCGTGATCGGCGACGAGGACCTGATCGTCGGGGTCGACGATCCCCGGTACTACCGCGCGAGTTCGGCGGTCCACCTCCGGGGCCGCGACCCGGTACGGCTGGCGACCGAGTATTTCTACTCCCTGTGGAACGATCCGCGCATCCGGGTCCTCAAGACGGAGACGGGCGTCGACCGGGACGAGATCGAAAAACTCCGCGCGGAGTTCCGCGCGGCCGAACGGGAGGGGAACGCGCCCCCCGCGGCCTGACCGGGTGTTCCCTAGCTCGTCACCGCTCCCTTCGACGCGCTGCCGACGAGACGGGTGTATTTCCCCAGGACGCCCCGCGGGTATTTCGGCTCCGGTGCGCTCCATCGCGCGAGACGCCCCGCGATATCCGCGTCGTCCGCTTCGACGGCGATGGATCGTTCCCCCGGGTCGATCGCGATCCGTCGGCCTTCGCGGACGACGGCGATCGGCCCGCCGGCCTGCGCCTCCGGGGCGACGTGTCCGACCATGATCCCGTGCGTGCCGCCGGAGAATCTCCCGTCGGTGACCAGCGCGACGTCCTTCCCCAGGCCTGCGCCCATCAGCGCGGCCGACGGGGAGAGCATCTCCCGCATCCCGGGCCCGCCTTTCGGCCCCTCGTACCGGATCACGATCACGTCGCCCTTCCGGATCCGCCCGCCGAGGATGGCGTCGAGGGCGTCTTCCTCCCGGTCGAAGACCCGCGCCGGCCCGGCATGCGAGGCAAGCGCCTTGCCGGACAGCTTCAGCACCGCCCCTTCCGGCGCGAGGTTCCCGCGGAGAACGGATATGTGCCGCCCGGGCGGCGCGTACGCGCGGTCCGGCGTTGCGAAGACGTCCTGTCCGCCGGGAGGGGGAGCGACGCCCGCCAGGTTCTCCGCCACCGTCTTCCCCGTGACGGTGGCGCAACCCCCGTGGAGAAGGCCGGCGTCGAGCAGCGTCCTCATCACCATCGGGATGCCGCCGATCCGGTCCAGGTCCGCCATGACGTACTTCCCGAACGGCTTGAAGTTTCCCAGCAGCGGAACCTTCCGGCCGATCCCGTGGAAGTCGTCCAGCGAAAGGGGAACCCGCGCCTCGTGGGCCAGGGCGAGGAGGTGAAGAACCCCGTTCGTCGAGCCCCCGAGGGCCATCATCACGGCGATGCCGTTCTCGAACGCCTCCCGCGTCGCGATGTCGCGCGACCGGATCCCGCGGCGAAGGAGCAGGAACAGCGCCCGGGCGGAATCGGCGCAATCCCTGCGCTTCTCCCGCGAAATCCGGTTCGCCCGGTCCACCGCCGCGTGGGAGGCCGAGCCCGGGACGGACAGCCCCATCGCCTCGATCACCGACGCCATCGTGTTGGCCGTGTACATCCCCCCGCACGACCCCGCGCCCGGGCAGGAGCGGCACTCCACCTCGTGCAGCTCTCCGTCCGTGATCCTTCCCGCCGCGTGGGCCCCGATCGCCTCGAACGCGCTCACGATCGTCAGGTCCTCCCCCCTGTAGCGGCCCGGCAGGATCGTCCCCCCGTACAGCGTCAGCCCGATGGCGTTGTTCCGCAGGATCGGCATGAGCGCGCCCGGGATGCTCTTGTCGCAGCCGGACAACGTGACGATCCCGTCCGCCGCGTACCCTTCGTGCATGGTCTCGACGCAGTCCGCGATGAGGTCCCGCGACATCAGGGAGTACTTCATCCCCTCCATCCCCATCGTCTCCCCGTCGCTTACGACCGGCGTGCCGAACAGGAACGGCTTGCCGCCGGCCGCGACGATCTCCCGGGACAGGATGTCGCCCAGCTTCCGGATGTGGTCGTTGCAGGGGGTGGCGTTCGTGAAGGGGCACGCCAGCGTGACGATCGGCCGGGAGAAGTCGTCGTCCGAGAAATCGACGGCCCGCAGCATGGCGCGCGCGGCCGCCCTCCGGGCCCAGTCCGCCCCTCCCGGCGTTCCGGTCAGCAGGTTGCTGCGGTGCTTCAGCGGGCGATCCATAACGGGTCCTCCGGAAGTGGGATGAGCGGAGTCCGCCCCCCGATTCCGGAGCGCGCGATTACCGGCCCTTGATGAAGGTCCCCCTCCGGTACTCGTCGAAGGCGACCCGGATCTCCTCCTCGGTGTTCATCACGATCGGGCCGTACCACGCCACCGGCTCGCCGATCGGCCTCCCCGCGACCAGGAGGAAACGGACCGCCTCTTCCCCGGCGGTCACGGATACCGCGTCGCCGTCCCCGTAGAGGACGAGCGATTCGGGCCCGCACAGGCACTGCCGGTCGATGTCGAAGTAGTTCCGCCCCAGCTCCTCCCGCGCGTACGGATCCCGTCCCTCGTCGAAGTAGGCGCTACCGGAGACGACGTACGCGAAGACCGTATGCCCCCGCTTCACGCCATGGCGGAAATTCGCCCCCATCGGGACGGAGACGTCCATGTACTCGGGGTCGATGACGATGTCCCGGACCGGCCCCTCCGCCCCGTTTACCCTGCCGGAGATGATCTTCGCCTTCGCGCCGCCCTCCAGCGCGACTTCCGGGATCTGGCTTCGCTTCACCTCCCGGTATCGCGGGTCCATCATCTTGTGGGCGGCAGGGAGGTTGGCCCACAGCTGGAACCCTCCCATGCGGCCCCGCGCGTCGCCCCTCGGCATCTCCTGGTGGACGATGCCGCTCCCGGCGGTCATCCACTGGACGTCGCCGGCGGAAATATCCCCCTTGTTCCCCATGCTGTCTCCGTGCTCCACGTCCCCCTCGAGGACGTAGGTGATCGTCTCGATCCCCCGGTGCGGGTGCCAGGGGAACCCGGGGAGATACTTCGACGGGTCGTCCGACCGGAAGTCGTCGAGGAGCAGGAACGGATCGAGCAGGGGCACCTCCTGGTTGCCGAAGGCCCTCTTCAAGTGGACTCCCGCCCCCTCGATTGTCGGCCGGGAGCGCCACACCTTCCGGATCTTCCGCACGTCCGCCATCGCCGCACCTCCTCCCGGCCCGGACTTCCGGCCTCGCCTGCGCCGCCCGCCGACGCGGGAGGATCTTCCGCGCCGCCGTCCGTTCCGCGATCTTGATTATATACTGGGGGGAATACGCGGGAAGGAGGCTGGCCATGACATCGATTCGCAGGACCGGGTGGTTCCTCGCGCTTGCCGTTGCGCTTTCGTGCTGGATGGGGGCGTTGGGTTCCCTCCGTGGGGTGGCCGAAGCCGGCGTGATCGCCTCCCGCGTCGAGGGAGCGGACCTCCGGGCGGCGGACATCGCCAAGGTCCAGACGTTCCTGGAGCGGAAGATCGTCGCGCAGAAGCTGGTGGACTACGGCGTCTCGCCGGAAGAGGCGACGGCGAAGGTCCTTTCGATGGAAGGGAAGGAGCTGCACCGGCTCGCCGCGCTGACGGACCGGGCGGCCTCGGGGTCGGACAGCGGGGCGGACGCCGTGGTCGGACTGGCGGTCCTGCTCCTGCTGATTCTCCTCATCCTGTGGCTCATGAACAAGAAAGTCGTCATCCGGTGATTCGGAGACCCGGTGAAGGGAGAGACGAACCCGCCCAAGGCGGATCGAGATGGAGATTTATTTCCGGATCGTCCATCTCGTCCACAGGACGCTTCCCAAGGTGTTCCCGAAGTGATACACTCGTCCCGAAAGGAGGAGGTGTCGATGCCTGCCAGAAATCCGAGGGTCAACGTGGTCCTCGAAAAACCGTTGTTCGATGCGGTCGGCCGCCTCGCCGAAGAAGAAGGCGTATCGCTCTCGACGGTGGTGCGCGACCTCGTCAAGGAAGCGATCGAGATCCGGGAAGACGTCGATCTCGGACGGGTTGCGGAAACGCGCGCGAGGACCCTGAGACGCTCTCGGGCGTTATCGCACAAGGATGTTTGGGGATAGCGTGGCATTTACCGTCAGGTATCACCCTGACGTCAAGGGCGAAGACCTCCCCCAGATCAATGCGAGGATGCAGGAGCGCATCAAGCGGGCGATCGAAACCCGGCTGATGACCGCACCCCAGGAATACGGCCTTCCGCTGAGGAAGAATCTCGGGGGGTACTGGAAGCTCCGGGTGGGAGATTACCGGGTCGTTTTCAAGATTGAAGGGGAGATCGTCTACGTCCTCGCCATCCGGCACCGTAAGCACGTCTACGAAGACGTAACGGCGCGAATCAAATAAAAGCGCTCCCCGAGGCACCCTCTCCGGGACTTTGCCGGCTCCACATCGTGGACTCATAAAGAGGGGAAATAATCAGTTGGTTCTCCGATCCCGGCGACGGTATTGGATTCCCAGCTGGTCCATCCGCGTGCGCAGAGTCGTCGGGTTCACACCCAGCAATTCCGCCGCCCCGCCGGGCCCGTGAATCTTGCCCTTGGCAAGCTTGAGCACCTCGGAGATGTGCGCCGCCATGGCCTCGTCCAGCTTCAGCGGAGGGTGAGGATGGGCGATGCCGGCGGAAACGGCTTCTGTCCTTCCCTCCTCGCGCGGCAGCATCGTCTCGAAGGTCAGGGGACCGCCGCGGTGCCGGATCAGTTCGCGTTCGACCATGTTCTCCAGCTCGCGCACGTTCCCGGGCCAGTCGTACTCCATGAGCCGCAGAAGCGCCCCGGGGGCTATCGAGGGCGGGACCGCGATGCCGAATTCCCTGCTCTTCACCATTACGAAATGGCGTGTGAGAGCCGGGATGTCGCTCTTCCGCTGCCGTACCGGCGGCACGGGGATGGGGAAGCCGCTCAGCCGATACCAGAGGTCCTCCCGGAAGCCGCCTTCCGTCGTCATGCTTTGCAGATCGCGGTGCGTCGCCGCGATCACGCGGATGTCGACGGGAATCGGGCGCTTTCCACCGACCCGCTCGACCTCGCGATCCTGCAGCACCCGAAGGAGCCGCACCTGCGCGGTCGGTGACAATTCGCCGATCTCGTCCAGGAATATGGTTCCTCCGTCGGCCCGCTCGAAACGTCCCCTGCTCTCGGCGACCGCACCGGTAAATGCCCCCTTTTCGTGGCCGAACAACTCGCTGTCGATCAGGTTCTCCGGCAGGGCGCCGCAGTTCACCTTGATGAATGGACCGTCCTTGCGCGGCGAGGAGAAGTGGATCGCGTCAGCGATCATTTCCTTGCGGGTCCCGGTCTCGCCGAGAAGGAGCACCGTGTTGTTGAGCGGCGCCACCTGGCGCACCATTTCCATCACCTTGCGGAGTCCCGTCTCTCCGCCGATCACATCGCCCGCGGCGCCACGGTGCAACTCCCGGCTCAGGAATCGCTTGTCGTCCAGGAGGATGGCCTGGTATCGGAGCACCTCCTCGTGGGCGAGAGCGTTGGCCAGGGCGAGCGCGAACGGCTTCGCGATGGAACCGAGGAACTCGGTCTGTTCCTCTGTGTACCGCCTCGCCCCCCGAACGCGCAGGGACAGGCCGCCGAGCAACGTCCCGTTCATGCGCAAGGGGACGATCAGGTCCGTGTTCCCCTCGAGCCCCACCAGGGGAGCGAAGTAGCGGAAGATCTCGTCCTCATCCGCGTCCGCGGTGAAGGGCGCGGAAAATTTCCGCGCCGCGATCTTCTCCAGCATCCCCTTCGGCAGAGGAACGATCTCGTCCGGAGGAACGATTCCTTCGTTGAAAGCATGGGCGATGTGCCGGACCGCGCCCATTCGTTCGTCGATGATGAAGAGGATCAGCCCGTCGAGCGGAAAATGCTCCCTCAGGTACTCGAACGCATTGCGCAACGTTTCCTTGATCTCCAGGCTGCTGCAGATCCGGAGGGTCATCTCCCGGAGGAATTCGTCGCGGTTCAGCATTCCATCACGTCCCGTCGAAACGGAGCATGCCGTAATTATCGCACGATTCGCGATATACCGTAATCGCTTTTACGGAATGCCGTAGGCCGTCTCCGGCCTGGACACGCAAGTATTTGATTTCAGGCTTCATTCTGGTTTGGCACATTCATGGCTTTGTTGCGCTTTCACTAGTTCAGCTTCCACGAAAGGAAGAGCGACCATGAAGGGCAACCTCACATGCGTGTCCGTGTTGATGGGTCTGGTTCTGGGAGTGTCCCTGGCCGCCTGCAAGGGTGAGCCGGAGAAGAAGCAGGTGCGGAGCGATCCGGTCCCGGTGTCGTTCGGGAAGGTCCGGCGGATCCAGGAACGGGAAACGATCACGGTGAGCGGAAGCATCAACGCGCCGAATTCGCCGGCGAGCGCCTCCTTTCTCGTTTCGGGAAGGGTCGTCTTCGCCGGGCCTCGCGAAGGGGAATACGTGAGCCGTGGGCAGATGCTGGCGCGGATCGACCCTACGGACTACCAGCATACCGTGCAGGGCGCCGAGGCGCAGAGCGCCGCCGCGGACGCAGCGCTGGAGAAGGCGATGAATCCGGCGCGGCCGGAACAGCTGGAGCAGGCTCGCATCACGTTCGAGCGGGCCGAGGACGAATACCGGCGCATGAAGATGCTGTACGAGTCGAAGAGCCTCGCGCCGAACGATTTCCTGAAATACAAGGCGGTTTACGAGTCCGCCCGGCAGCAGTACGAGCAGGCGAAGGCAGGGGGCCAGAAGGAAGACAGGGAGCAGGCCAAGGCCGCCTCCCGTCAGGCCGTCGCCAACCTGCAGATCGCAAGAAAGGCGCTCTCCGATACGACGTTGTTCGCCCCCATCAGCGGATACATCGCGAAACGGTACATCGAGGTCGGCGATACCTCCTCTCCGGCACGCCCCGCCTTCGAGATCGTACAGCTGGATCCCGTGGAGGTGACCGTCGGCGTTCCGGAAACCGATATCCACCGTGTCCGGATCGGGCAGAAGGCGGAGATCCGGATTCCCGCGCAGCCCGAGAAGACGTTTGACGGCACCATCCGCGTCCTCAACGTTTCCGCGGACCCGAATACGCGCACCTACATGGCGAGGATCCACGTTCCCAATCCCCATCGCTTCCTGCGACTCGGGATGATCGCGGAAGCGACCATTCGCGGGGACCGGACCGCCGCCCTGATGACGGTGCCCGGCAATTCGGTGGTCCGGGATCCCCAGGGCGCAACCCGGGTATTCGTCTACTACCCCGACCAGGGACGCGTTTACGCGAAGCGGGTGGAGACCGGTTCCGGGGTCGGCAAGGATCTCGTGATCAAGAGCGGACTATCCGGAGACGAGCGGATCGTCCTTGCCGGGCAGGCCAAGCTCGAAGACGGCCTGGCCGTTACAGCGACCGGGCAGGAGGAGCGCCGATGAACTGCGTCCTGGAGGGGAACGTCCGATGAATCCGATGAAATTTTCCCTGCGCCACCCGACTGTGACCCTGGTCCTGACGGCGATGGTCTTCGTGGTCGGAGTCCACGCTTTCATGAATATGCCCCGGACCGAGGACCCGTCCATCACCATCCGTACCGGCATCGTGGCCGCGCTCTACCCGGGCGCGACGTCCGAGCAGGTGGAGAAACAGGTCACCAAGACGCTGGAGAAGCACATCTTCAAGTTCCAGGAGGTGCGCAAGGACAAGACCTTTTCGACCAGCCGGCCCGGCATGGTGATCATCAACGTCGAGCTCGAGGACCACGTCAGGAACGCGGACCTCTTCTGGTCGAAGCTGCGCCACGAGTTGAACATGACCCGCGCCACGGAGCTGCCGGACGGCGTCCGGGGGCCGGTGGTCGATTCCGACTTCGGAAATACGGTCGCCCTGCTGATCGCCGTCCACGGCAAGCGGTACGGTTACCGGGAGCTGCGGGACCATGTGGACAAGATCCAGGACGAGATGCGGACGGTCCGCGAAGTGTACAAGCTCGCCACCTACGGCGCGCAGAGCGAGGAAATCCGGATCACCGGCGACCTGCAGCGGATGTCGCAGTATCTCGCCGACCCGTTCCGGGTGGCCACGGCCTTGCAGCAGAGAAACGTCATCCAGAGCGCGGGGAAATTCGACGCCGGGGATTCGAAGGTGCCGCTTCGGCCCACAGGGACATTCACCACGGAAGACCAGATCGGGAACGTGCTCGTCGATGTTTCGAAGGACGGCATGCCGGTCTACATCAAGGATTTCTCGAAGGTCACGCGCCGCTACCAGGACCCCGACTTCATGGTCCGGTACGACGGCGACCCCTGCCTCCTGCTTTCCGTCGAGATGCAGAAGGGGAAAAATATCGTCGCGTTCGGCGAGAAGCTGGAAATGGTCCTGGCGCGGCTCAAGGTCCTCCTTCCTCCGGATGTGCAGATCGAACTCGTCGCCGACCAGCCGACGGTCGTCAAGGAACGGATCGCGAATCTGAGCCACGAGTTCCTGCTGGCCATCGGCTCCGTCATCCTGGTCACGCTCTTCCTTCTTCCATTCCGCGTCGCCCTCGTCTCGGCCCTTGCCATCCCGGTGACCCTGTGCGGGACGCTCGGCGTGATGAACGCGATGGGGATCGAGCTGCACCAGGTTTCCATCGCGGCGCTGATCGTGGTGCTGGGGATCGTGGTCGACGACGCGATCGTCATCGCCGACAACTACGTGGAGCTCCTCGACCACAAGGTTCCCAGGATGGAGGCGGCATGGAGGAGCGCCACCGAGGTCTTCGTCCCGGTATTCACCGCCACGGTGACGATCATCGCCTCCTTCCTGCCGCTTCTGATCCTGACGGGATCGGCCGGGGAATTCATCGCGGCCCTACCGGTCACCGTGGCGATCGCACTGGCGGTTTCCTTCATCGTGGCGGTCCTGCTGACCCCGCTGATCTGCCGGTCGGTGATTTCGAAGGGGTTGCACGATCATGAAGCGGAATCCGCGGACCGGAAGCAGGGGCGGAGCCTGCTGGACCGCGTTCTGGAGATCTATTCCCGGGCGATCAACGCCCTCATGGCCAGGAAGGGACTGGCGCTATCGATCGGGATCGTCGCGGTCGCCGCCGGAGTCGGGATGTTTTCCATGGTCCCGGAACAGTTCTTCCCTTCGGCGGAGCGCAACCAGTTCGTGATCGACGTCTGGATGCCCCAGGGGTCCCGGATCGAGGCGACGGACGCGGTGATGGGCCGGATCGAAAGGAAGATCGCCGGCAGCAAGGGGGTCGCCCATTACGTCACGTTCGTCGGCCAGAGCGCGCCGCGGTTCTACTACAACGTGAACCCCCAGCAGCCCGACCCGGCCTACGGCCAGTTCATCGTGAACTCCGATTCGGTCAAGGACACGACCCGCCTGGTCCCCGAGCTGCGGGCGAGCCTTGCGACGCTCGCGCCCGAAGCGATGGTGATCGTGAAGGAGCTGCAGCAGGGGTCGCAGACCGAGGCTCCGGTGGAAATCCGCATCTCCGGCGACGACATCGCGGAACTCAAGCGCCTGGGAGGACAGGTCCGGGGGATCCTGCAGGGGATTTCACTCTCCCAGTTCGTGCACGACGATTACTACAACGACTCCTTCATGCTGGATCTGAACGTGAACAACGAGTTGGCCAACCGCATGGGAATCACCGACGCCGCGGTGGCGGGAATGTTTGCCGGGGCCTTCGACGGCGCGCCGGTCAGCACCTTCTGGGAAGGCGACCGCGCGGTCGCCATCAATCTTCGGCTCGACCAAAGGGCGCGGGAAAACCTCGCCGACGTCGGGAACACCTACGTGACATCTCCGCTTACGCACGCCAGGGTCCCGCTGCGCTCCTTCGCTACCCTTGCGCCGGAGTGGCAGACCAGCCGGATCGTCCGGAGAAACGGGGTGCGGACCTTGACCGTACGCGGTTTCGTCAAGCAGGGGCATTACGCATCGCAACTCCTGGAACAGGCGGCTCCGAAGCTTGCCGCCGTCAAGCTCCCTCCCGGCTACCGGATCGAATACGGGGGGGACAAGTTCAACCGGGACGAGACCTTTCCGCAGATGCTCGGGGCGCTCGCGATCAGCCTCGTGGCCATCTTCCTGGTCCTGCTGATGCAGTTCAAGCGGGTATCGGATCCGCTTGTAGTCATGTCATCGATCCCGTTGATGGTATTCGGGGCGGTCCTGGGGCTGATCGTGACCCGCAACGCGTTGGGTTTCACCGCCTTCCTGGGACTGATCAGCCTGTGCGGTATCGTCGTGCGGAACAGCATCATCCTGATCGATTACATGAACGAGAAGCTGGCCGGCGGAAGCTCGCTCGAGGAGGCGGCCAAGGAGGCGGGCAAGCGGCGCATGCGGCCGATCTTCCTGACCACGATGGCGGCGGCGGTGGGGGTGACCCCGATGATCCTCTCCGGCTCGAGCCTGTGGAGTCCGCTGGCGAGCGTCATCGCCTTCGGCCTCATCTTCTCGATGTGCTTCACGCTGCTGATCGTCCCGGTGCTGTTCGTGGTGGTGCGGTCCCGCGCCTTCAAGCCGGCGGCGGTCGTCCCGGTCCTAGCCGTGATTGCCCTGCTCGGAGCGGCGGGCGGCGCCTCGGCGGAAGAGCAGAAGGCTCCCCTTACCCTGAACGAGGCGGTCGAAACGGCGCTGAATCGCAACAAGGGGCTCCGTATCGGGCGGGCGAAAGTGGTGGAAAACGAGCGCAAGGCAGACGCTGCCCGCGCCGACTATTTCCCCGTCCTTTCCAACAGTTCCAAGGCCCTCAACCTGAGCGACACCCAGCTCATGACAATCCCCGCCGGCAGCCTGGGATCCATCGGCGGCAGCCCGTTTCCGGACAAGTCGGTTTCCATCGATCAGGGCAAGTCCAATTTACTGGTGAGCGAAACGACGCTGAGCCAGCCGCTGACCCAACTCCTCAAGATCGGCGCGGCCGTCGACGTCGCCCGGGCCGACCGCGGCATCGCCAAGGCGGAATTGAAGAAGTCCGAAAACGAGATCGTCCTCGCGGTGCACCAGCTCTATTACGGGTTGCTGATCGCCTCCAAGGAAAGGGAAGCCGCCCGGGCCATGCTGGCGGCCGCCCAGGACGACTTGCGCGAGAGCGAGGAAGGAGTCCGCTCCGGCAACCTTCTCGACGTCGCAACGAACGCGGGGCGGGTCAAACTGCTCCAGTCCCGGCAGGCGCTGATCGCGGCCGAAAACCGGATCGCGGACTTCGGCTCCGAACTCAACGACCTGCTGGGGTTCCCGCCCGACGCTCCCGTGGAGTTGACCGAAGCCGGCCTGCAGGACCTTCCGCTCCCCCCGCGGGAGGAATCGCTCCGGGCAGCGCGACCGAACAACCCGGAACTGGCGTCCGCCCGCGAGACGGTAAAGAAATCCCGCTCCGCGGTCCGTGCCGCCCGTTACGAGTACATCCCGGATTTGACTCTCTTCGCCAGCCATGTCTACCAGGACGGCGCGCCGTTTCTTACCCAAAACGTGGAGCTCGTCGGGGCGCAGTTCAGCTGGAAGATCTTCGACTGGGGGAAGCGGAACGCGCAGATCGGAGAGAGGAAGGCGCAACTCCTCCAAGCGGAAGAAAACCTGGCGCGACAGGACGACCGGGTGACGGTGGAAATCGACAAGGTGTACCGGAAGCTGGAGCGGACGCAGAAGATGGTGGAGGTCGCCCGCGAGGCCCTGGCTCTGTCCCGGGAGTACGAGCGCCTGAGCGAGAACCGCGTGAAGGCCGGTGCGGTCACCGAAGCCAGGCGTTCCGAAGCGGTCGCCGCCGTGAAGAAGGCAGAGATGGAGGTAACCCAGGCTTCCCTGGATTACCGGCTGGCCCGGATGGAACTCGACCGGATCACGGGGACGCTCGCGTCCGGTCGGTAGAGATCCCGGTACCCTATCTCCCGATTTGGAGGGGACGATGGCATCGTTGAGCTTCGACAAGAACCAACCCGGAAACCAGGAACAGAACGGGAATGCCGTCCGGAATCGGCTGCTGGATGCGGCGCTGCGACTGTTTGCCCGCAAGGGATTCGAATCGGCGAGCGTGCGCGAACTCGCCGAGGCAGCGGATGTGACCCGGCCGACACTCTATTACCATTTCGGGAGCAAGGAAGGACTCTACCTCGAACTGGTGGAACGATTGTGCGAAACGGTCGAGGATTCGATCCTCCGCTCGTTAGCTTCGGAGGGCGCCGCACTGGATCGACTGAGATCCTTCGTATTGAATATCGTGGACTCCGTCATCGAGGATACCGACAGCCAGCGGCTCTTCTTCATCATCGTCCTGGATCCCCGCCGAACCAGCCTGTCCTCCTTCCACGAACGAATGAGAAATTTCATCGCAGCCATTCTGGAATTGCTGTTGGAAGAAGGAGTCGAAAAAGGGGAATTCGAGATCGAAAATGTCGGACATGTCACGAGGGTGATATTGGCATACCTGGATTCCTTCATCCATAACCAGATCTTTCTTCGCCCGAAGAACGGTCGGGATGAAACGGAAAGGCTGCTGGACAAGCTGCTCGAACACATCGAGTGGAGTACCACTGCCTGAGAATGACCCACATGAAGGCATGAAGGAAAACGCCAGTTGCTCAATTTCGCTTGCTCGAACTCCACTTGGAAGGGCGGCAAGTTGATTCCGAATTATCGAAAACCTTTTGACATGATTGCAGATACGAACACCGTCTACAGAAAGGAACAGGCCGCTTCCCCTGGGAAAAGCGGCCCGTTTGAAATCTGGCTCCCCGGGATGGTCACACTACCAATATTAGTAGTGCGACCCACCCGGGCCACCCCGAAATAATCCAAGATGAATCAGGGTCTTGCGAGGCAGAAAAAGTTGGAAGGTCAGGCTCTACGAAGCATGCACACGCCAGAGGCCCCGAAATCTGGTTCCGAATCGTCCACGACGCCGTACCTCGCGATATTTGCGTCCTCCGGGAGGCTTACCGCGAACAGGAAGTCGAAGTCGCGTTTGGCTCCATCGATATAGGCACCCTGACGCGACGTATCGAGGCCAACCAGGGTGTGCGCGTCGTCCCATCGGCCCGGGGCATTCTCAAGCCGACGGGTCCCGGGCCCCCCCGTGTGACTGAGCTCCTCCGCAAGGCAATCGAATGGCAACGGCAGCTAGATGCCGGCGAGATTCAGAACAAGACCGAGATCGCTCGCCGAGAAGGGATTACCCGTGCCAGGGTTACCCAGGTCATGGCTCTTCTCCGCCTTGCCCCGGAATTCCGGAAACAGATCCTGACCATGTCGGATATCATCAGGACGTCGGCGGTCACCGAGAGGCGGTTGCGGCCCATCATCAACGGAACAGAGGAGGCGCGCCAAATGGGGCATATTGCCTCCTTGTTGCCCTGACCTATCATCCTTCCCGTTTCGTCTCCCTTCGCATCCGCAAGTAGATCCGAGGACAGATCTGAACGATCTCTTCGTCCCTCGCTGGTGTTTGCTCCAAGGGCGCAAGGAGTCTATTATGTTGGAAATTGCAGGTGAGCACCTGCGGGTTCCCCCAGAGGTTTGATGACCGTCACGGTTCTCCATACGGATCTTGCCTGAGGACGCACCTGCGCCGTAGGCGCTGATCGCCACGACGCGCCCCCTCAACCGCTGATCCCTGTCCGCGTGTCCACGCTGAGGTCTGGTGCGCACGCGGATGGATGCGCGCGCCCATGGCCGCGCACATGGAGGACGTCATCGTGCACGAGTTATCCGCTCTGGGCTTCGGCCCCTTCTTCGAACAACAGCTTCAGACATCGGGCGGCGACAGGGTCGTCCCGGCCCGCATCGCAGCCGAGCATCGCGGCGCCTACGAGGTGTGGTCGACGACGGGCTCGGGACGCGCACAGCTCGCTGGAAGGCTTCGCCTCGAGTTCGAAGATGCCGGGGCTCCCGGTGTCGGCGACTGGGTTGTCGTCAAGGACGCCCCCGGTCCAAATCACACAACCGTCATTGAACGCGTCCTCGAGAGGCGCACGGTCTTCACTCGGGGCGCTGCCGGACGCGAGGCGCGCGCACAGGTGGTCGCCGCCAACGTCGACCTGGTGTTCGCCGTGTGCGGCCTCGACGCCGACTTCAACGTGCGCCGGATCGAGCGCTACCTCGCCCGGATTTGGGCGAGCGGCGCCCAGCCCTCCGTGATCCTCAACAAGGCCGACCTCTGTGCGGATCCCGGTGCGCGGGTTGCCGAGGTCGAGACTCACGCCGTCGGTGTGCCGGTTCACGTTATCAGTGCGCTCCACTCCGAGGGTATCGAGGCGGTGCGCGCCTGCATTCACGACGGCATGACCGTAGCCCTGGTGGGCTCTTCCGGGGCCGGCAAGTCGACCTTGGTCAACGCTCTGCTCGGCGAGGAACGTATGCGCACCGGCGAGGTCCGCGCAGGCGACGGTCGGGGCTGCCACGTCACGACCCATCGCCAGCTCGTCCTCCTGCCCGGCGGCGGCCTGTTGCTCGACACCCCCGGCATGCGCGAACTGCAGCTCCTCGACGACGATGGGATCGACACCGTCTTCCTGGACATCGCGGAGCTCGCGGGCCGCTGTCGCTTTCGGGACTGCCGCCACGACACCGAGCCCGGCTGCGCAGTGAAGGAGGGCGTCGATTCAGGTTCGTTGGATGCCGATCGCATAAAGCACTACCGCAAGCTCGAGCGCGAGGCCCAGGCCAACGAGCTGCGTCACGACGAGCACCGGCGGCGGCAGTCCGAGCGGGTGTGGGGTCAACTCTGGGATGAGGTCGCGCAGTTGCGGAGGTGGAAGGGAGGCAAGCCGTAGCCGCTTTTCTATTGCGTCGGTGTTGAAGTCCTGCCGCTCTTCCGGAGAAAGCTGATCGTCATCCCGCATGACAGCGGGACGACGATCAGCTCGGCATTCAGCACCGCGAGGAAGTTAGTAGA
>JACRNP010000113.1 GCA_016234845.1 Deltaproteobacteria bacterium
ATGTACCCGGTCCCCTTCGGAAGCCGTTCCGCGTCGGAGGTCTGGACGTGCGTGTGCGTCCCCGCGACCGCCGACACCCTTCCATCGAGGTAGAGCCCGAGCGCCCGCTTTTCGGAGGTCGCCTCCGCGTGAAAATCGACGACGATGCAGGCCGCCGATTTCCGGATCTCGGGAAGCGTCGCGTCGGCCCACCGGAACGGGCAGTCGTACCCGCCCATGAAGACCCTGCCGATGAGGGAAATCACCGCGTACGGCGTCCCGCTGCGGCCCCGGAAGAGCCCCCAGCCCCGCCCTTCCACGCCCGGCGGGTAATTCGCGGGGCGGAGGATCCTCTCGTCCGACCGGACCAGGGGCGCGCCTTCCTTTTTGTCCCAGACGTGGTTTCCGCCGGTCAGCACATCGACACCGGCGTCGAACATCTCGCGGACCGAGGGCTCCGTCATCCCCATCCCGCTGGCGAGGTTCTCCCCGTTGGCGATCACCAGGTCGACGTCCCGGACGTTCCGGAGGCGCGACAGGAACTCCCCCACGGCCTTCCGGCCGGGCTTTCCGACGACGTCTCCGAGAAACAGGACCCACACGCGCGTTTACCGCGCGTACTCGACCGCCCGGGTTTCCCGGATGACGGTCACGCGGATCTGGCCGGGGTACGACAGGTCCGTCTCGACCTTCTTGGCGATGTCGCGCGCGAGCATGGTCGCCGCGTCGGAACGACTTCGCAATCGCCTCGAGGTCCTCGAGACGCTTCAGGTAGTTGGCCAGCATCTCCCGACGTGCGCCGGGACGGGCGCCGGAGAGTGCGTCCGCCGCCTGGACCAGGATCGGCAGGATGTCTCTCGGAGACTCGTCCTCGTGGTGCGCCCCGATCGCGTGGACGATCCGGGCGGACTCCCCGTACTTTCGCGCCAGGTCGGCGCCGATCAGCGCGTGCGGCCCTTCGACCTCGTGGTCGACCGCCTTCCCGATGTCGTGCAGGAGCCCCGCCCGCTTGGCGACCTTGGCGTTCAACCCCAGCTCGGAGGCGATCATGCCGCACAGAAAGGCGACCTCCAGGGAGTGCGTGTAGATGTTCTGCCCGTAGGAGGTGCGGTACTTGAGCTTCCCGATCAGCTTGACGAGCTCCGCGTGGACGCCGTGGATCCCCAGGTCGAACAGCGCCTGCTCCCCGGCCTCGCGGATGGTCTCGTCCACCTCCTTCGTGACCTTCTCCACCGTCTCCTCGATCCGCGCCGGATGGATCCGGCCGTCCTGCACCAGGCGGGAGAGCGAGATCCGGGCGACCTCGCGCCGGACCGGGTTGAAACCCGAGAGAATGACCGCCTCGGGGGTGTCGTCGATGATGACGTCGATCCCGGTCGCGGCCTCGAAGGCCCGGATGTTCCGCCCCTCGCGGCCGATGATCCGTCCCTTCATCTCCTCGGAGGGGAGCGGGACCGTGGTCACCACGTGCTCGGTGACGTAGTCGGCCGCGTACCGCTGGACGGCCGCGGAGATCATCTTCCGCGCCTTCTGCGTCGCCTCCTCCTTGTACTCCTCGTCGATCGCCCGGATCTTCCGTCCCGCCTCGAGCTTCGCCTCGTTCGCGATCCTCTCGACGATCTCGGCCTTCGCCTGCTCCGCGGAGAGCCCCGCGATCCGCTCGAGGTCGACCTTCGCCCTGCCGAGCCGCTCCTCCACCTCCGCCCGCCCCTCGTCCAGGCGACGCGCCTGGTCCGCGAGCTCCTTCTCCCTCTTCTGGAACTCGGTGCCGCGCGACTCGAGCTGGTCGTTCTTCCGGTCGAGCTGGTCCTCCTTCTGCAGGAGCCGCTTCTCGAGCTGGCTGAGCTCGTTCTTGCGCTCCCTCGTCTCCCGCTCGAAATCGAGCTTGACCTGGAGCATGTGGTCCTTCGCCTGGAGGGCGGCCTCCTTCAGTACGTTCTCGGCCTCCTTCCGGGCGCCCAGGAGGATCTCCTCCGCCTTTCCCGCCTCTACCCGCGCCCGGTCCTCCGCGCTCTTCTTCTTCGAAACCAGGAAAAGCACGTACAGCGAAAGCGCGGCGACGAGCGCCCCCAGAACCGCGATGACGATGATTTCCGTATTCAAGTTGTGCCTCCCCGGTGGAGCATCTATTTTTTGGGAGACCCGGTCCCTTGCCGAACCCGGATCACCCCTTCTTCCGTGACCAGCGCGTGGACCGGAACGTCCCACGCGTCGACCGGAACTTCCGGAACCAGCTGGCTCGCGTACGCCAGCCCGACCCGCGGGACGCCCTCCGGGAGCCCGCCGAGGAAACGGTCGTAATACCCGAAACCGTGCCCGAGACGCCGCCCGGCGCGATCGAACGCGACGCCCGGCACGACGATGAGATCGAAGCCGGTCGTCCGGGGCCGCCGACCCGGCGCGCGCGGAGGTTCCGGGATTCCGTACGGCCCCTCCTCCCACGGGTCGCCGTCCCGGTGCCGGAGGAACACCAGCTTCCCCTTGGAGCCGATCCGCGGGTAGTACAGCACCGCCCCCGCCTCGAGGTAGGCGCTTCGGATCGCATCCGTCCCGACCTCCCCCCGGACGGCGTTGTAGAGGGCCACCGCCGCGCCGCGGCGAGGCGGAAATTCCCGGAGGAAGTTCGCCTGGGCCCGGCCGCTCGCGCGGGACGACGACCCCGCGCGGACGGAGTCGCGCCGCGCCTGCCGAAGCGTAGCCTTGCGCTCGAAGACGAGCATCGGATGCCTTTCCGCAAGAGAATGGAACGGGGGAGGAAAAAACCGCGGGACGCCTGCGCTTGCTTTGCTGCGGGAGCGTTACGACACGCGTCGCGATGCGTGGCTGCGTAAGCGATGGGTACTGTTTATACGAACTTCCGCCGCACCGGACTCGCTCGGGAAACGTCGCCGCAACAACGGTATTTTCCGCCCTGATCTATGTGAACGGGCCTGGCCCGAATTTCTCAAACCGTGCGGGAGAGCGCCCCTGCCTGTGTCGTGTCGACGTTGGAGTTGAACCTGGCTTTCACCAGGTGGGCTCCCATGTGGCGGCTTCAGGCATCCCGATGCTTCGGCACGCTCACCGCCGCCAGGGCGGGACCCCGTTCTCCGCGTGTTGGCTCAAACTCGCCCGCCGATCACGCGCACGGCAGGGGCCGTGTACGCGCTTCCCGTTTCCGCTACTTCAACGCGTCCTCGAGGGTCGCCAACAGGTCCCGACCCTTCCGGTCCAGCGTTTCCTTCATCCCTTCCCGTTCCTTCCGAAGCGCCTCGACCTCCTCGCGCATCGTCAGGACCTCGTCGGCCAGCTCCATCGCGGCGAGCATGACGACGTTCAGGTAGTTCGCCGTCCCGCCCGCCTTCTGGATCTCCCGGACTCGGCCGTTCAGCGTCTCCGCCAGGCGCGCCATGTGCTCGGCCGACCGATCGGTCCGGACGGTCAGCGCGTACCCGGCGATATTGACATCGAACCGGTTTCCCATCCTACCGATCCATTATACCGCCCGATTCCTATAACTCAATGGCGTCGAGCCGGGAGAGAATCTTCTCGACGCGCTCCTTCACTTCACCGCGTTCCCTGGAAAGGTCGGAGAGCTTCCGGGCGAGGTCCTTGACCTCCGCGTCCTTGCGCGCGAGTTCCGCGGCGAGGGCTTCCTTCTGTTTCTTGAGCTCCGTCACGACCTTCACCAGGTCGGTGATCTTCTTTTCGATCAGGACGAACGATTCGTCGGCCATCCAGGCTCCTCCCCGTTCCACGCGCGTCCGAAGGTCACCCCAACCGTCGGCAGAAGACGAGGATACACTTAACAACATTGCGATATCAATCGCGAAATTCCCGTTCAAACCTCCTCTTCGAGGACGGTGTTCGCGATGGCCCCGCAATGCGCGGCGATCCCTTTCCACGAGGAGAGGATGTCGAGGTGCGCCGCGCTGGTTTCCAGGGATTCCGGGGTGGCCCGTTGGAGGCGCCGGATGTGCGCGAGCCGCAGCTCCCGCTCCCGCGCACCGATTTCCCTTCGCCGCGCAAGGACGATCTCCGCGGCTTTCCGGTCCCGGGTGACGAACGCCGAGACCGCCTCCCGATAGAGGGAGCCGACCTCGGCCAGGTACTCCCGCAGTTCGCGGACGCCCTCATCGGAAAACCGCAGGTTCCTCCCGGAGAGGCGCCGCAGGTGGTCCGTCACCGTCTTGTCGATGAAATCCCCGATGTTCTCGAGGTCGGTGACGACGGCGATGTACGCCACCGCCCTCCGCGTCTGCGACGAGTCGAGCGCTCCCTCGCCGAGCTTGGAGAGGAAGATCTTGATCTCCCGCGTCAGCTCGTCGACATCGTCGTCGGCCTTCGCGATCCGGTCGACCCGGTCCATCGTCCCGCGAACGATCGCCTCGGCCGCGTCATCGTGCATCTCCTGGATCATGTCGGCCATCCGCACGATCTCGCGCGCCACCTGCCCGAGCGCCGCTCCCGCGACCGGCAGATGCTCCCGGTCGAGAAAGACCGGCCTCCCGCGGGGAACGGTCGCGCGGGCGGCGGGGATCGCGCGCTCGAGGAACGCGGAGAGCGGGCCGGTCAGCGGAAGGAAGATGCAGGAGAGCCCGAGGTTGAAGAACGTGTGGGCGTTTGCGACCAGGTGCCCGCCGTCGCGGGACGCCTCCGGGATCACCGACAGCGCCAGCGGCGCCAGCGGGAAGAACGGCAGCGCCCCCGCGGCCTTCATCGCGAGATGCCCCCACGCGACCCGCCTCCCTTCCGCCGCCAGTCCGGACGCGGCGACGAACGCCACCGACGTGGCCCCGACGTTCGCGCCCAGCACCAGCGGCAGGACGGCGGCGGGCGCGAGCATCCCCTGCTGCGCGAAGGCGATCAGGAGGATCATCACGGCGGTTCCGCTTTGCAGCACGGCGGAGAGGACGAGCCCCCACACGAAGGCGGTGAAAGGCGCGTCCGAAAGGTCCGCCATGAGGATCCGGAGCCCCTCGATCTTTCCGACGTCCCCCGCGGCGTCGGCCAGGTACCGGAGGGACAGCAGGACGATCCCGAATCCGAGGATCCCCTGTCCGACCGCGCGGAGCTTCCCCTTGCGCCCCCACAGGAACAGGGCAACCCCCAGGGACAGGACCGGGAAGGCGTACCGGTAGATGCGGAACGAGAGGAGCTGGACCGTAAGCGTGGAGCCGAGGTCCGCGCCCAGGACGATCGTCAGGGACTTCGACAGCGGAAGGGTCGCCACGTGCCCGAACGAGATGAGCAGCGTGACCAGCGCCCCGGAGCTCTGCAGGGCGGCGGTTCCGGCGATCCCGGCGGCGAACGCCCGGCCGCGCCCCGCGGCGGCCGAGGACCACGCGCGGGAAAGCGCGGTCGAGAAGGCGAGTTCGAAGCCCTGCCCCGTGAGGCGGATGCCGTAGAGGAGCAGGAATACCCCGCCGATCACCTGCAGGAAGAGGAAGTCGATCACGTCGACAAGGCTTTCAGAAGAGCGCCTCGGCGAAGCTTCCCGCGTCGAACGGCCGCAGGTCGTCCGCCGTTTCACCGACTCCGATGAACCGGATCGGGGCGCCCACTTCGCGCGTGACGGAAAGGACGACGCCCCCTTTCGCGGTTCCGTCGAGCTTCGTCAGCGCGATGCCCGTGACCCCGGTGAACTCCTGGAACGTCTTCGCCTGCGCGATCGCGTTGCGTCCGCCGGTGGCGTCGAGGACCAGCAGGACTTCGTGGGGGGCTCCGGGGATCTCCTTCCCCAGCACCCGCCCCACCTTGCGGATCTCCTCCATCAGGTGGGACTTGGTGTGGAGACGCCCCGCGGTGTCGATGAGGACCGCGTGGATCCCCCTCGCCTTCGCCGCGCGGACGGCGTCGAACGCGACCGCCGAGGAGTCGGCCCCCTCCTTGTGCCGGACGATGTCGGCGCCGACGCGGTCGGCCCAGACGGCGAGCTGGTCGATCGCCGCCGCCCGGAAGGTGTCGGCGGCGGCCAGGAGGACGGTGTGCCCCTCCGCCCGCAGCCAGTGCGCCATCTTGCCGATCGTCGTGGTCTTCCCCACCCCGTTCACACCGACCACCAGCACGACGAACGGGTACGGGGGAACCACCTTCAGCGGAATCATCCGGGGGCCCAGCGTCTCCTCGACCATCTTCCGCAGCCGGGCCCGGAGCGCTCCCGCATCGGGCAGCTCGCCGCGCCGCCATGCCGCCCGCAGCGCATCGACGTATTCCACCGCCAGGTCGGCCCCGGCGTCGGAAAGCACGAGCGCCTCCTCCAGTTCCGACAGGACGCTCTCGTCCACGGGGCCGATTCCCCGCGCGACCGCTTCCACGTTCATGAAGAGGAGTTCCCGCGTCTTCGAGAGGCCCGCCTTCAGGCGGGAGAAAATGGAACCGGCCGACCGGTCTTCGGGTGCGCGCAAGGGGGCCCGCGATCCGCCGTCCGCCCGGTCAGGCGGAGAGCTTGACGGAGACGGTCCTGGAGATCCCCGGCTTCTCCATCGTGATCCCGTAGAGGACGTCGGCCAGTTCCATCGTGCGCTTGTTGTGGGTGATCAGCAGGAACTGGTAGTTCGAGGACATCTCCCGGACCATCGCGTTGAACCGGTCCACGTTGGCGTCGTCGAGCGGCGCGTCGACCTCGTCGAGCAGGCAGAAGGGAGACGGCTTGACGAGGAAGATCGAGAAGATGAGGCTGATGGCGGTCAGGGCGCTCTCTCCGCCGGAGAGGCTGTGGAGCGGGAGCGCCTTCTTTCCCGGAAGCTGCACGAAGATCTCCACCCCGGACTCGAGGAGGTTCTCCTCCTCGAGAAGGCGAAGCTGGGCGCGCCCGCCCTGGAACAGGCGCGGGAAGAGTTCGGCGAACTTCCCGTTGATCTCCCCGAACGCCGTCGCGAACCGTTCGCGCGTGGTCCGGTTGATCCGCTGGATGGCCCGCGCCAGGTCGTCGAGCGACGTTTCCAGGTCCTCCTGCTGGGAGGAGAGGAAAGCGTACCGGTCGGCGAGTTCCCGGTGCTCGTCGAGGGACGACAGGTTCACCTCCCCCATCGACGCCATCCGCTCCCGGTACTCCTCCGCGCGCGACTCGAGCGCGGGGAGATCCTCCGCCCAGGCCGATTCGTCCTCCCCGGCGCCGGCGGCCAGGTCGGCGAGACGGACCTCGTACCGTTGGTGGACCAGGGCGTCGAGCGCCGCGATGTCCATCTCGGCCCGCTGCCGACGCAGCAGTTCCGCGGACCGTCGGCCGAGCGTCTCCGACTCCGTCGCCCGCGCCCCGCGCAGCTCGTCCTCGATCGACGATAACGCCGACGTGCGCGACGCGAGATCCGCCACGCGTTCCTCGATCCGTTCCTGGATCCCCGAAAGTTCGACCGCCGCGCGTTCGATCGCGTCGCGGCCGGCGCGGATCGACTCGTCGAGGGACGCAAGGGCGTCCTCGTGTTCCGCCCTCCGCTGCCGACGATCGTCCGACAGGCGGCGCTTCCCGGCCAGCTGCTCCGCGAGCTGCGCGTGCAGCGCGGTCGCGGCGCTGTCCTTTTCCTCGAGCCCGCTGTGGGCGACCTCCGCGGCGTGGGCACGCTCCCGGCACTCCTCCATGCGGACCCGCATCGCCTCGAGCTCCGCCAGGAGGGCCCGGGACCGTTCCTCCTCCTCGCCCCGCGCCTGCCCGGTTTCCCGCGCGGCTTCGATCGAGGCGGAGAGCTCGTCCCGCATCCGGGAAAGCTCTCCGCGGAGGAACGCCTCCTCCTGCGTGCGACCGTCGAGCAGGGCGCGCGCCTGGGCGAGCGTTTCGGACAGGACGGCGCGATCGCGCGCGGCGGCCGCGTTCGCCGCCCCCGCTTCCTCCCGCGCGTGGAACATCCCCGAGAGCCTCTCCTCGATCTCCGCGCGCATCCGCCGGACCGTCCCCTCCTCCGCAACCATACGGTCCCGCTCCGCGCGCAGCGCGCCGATCTCCCGTTCCAGCTCCCGGATCTCCCGCTTGCGGGCGAGGACCCCGGCTTCGGCCGAATTTCCCTGTTCGCCGCCGATCAGGATCCCGTCCGCGGTCACGACGTCGCCGTCGAGCGTCACGTAGGAGTTCCACACGCCGTTCCGGTTCCACAGCCGGATGGCGGCATCGAGGTTCCGCACGAGCAGCGTGCCGCCGAGGAGTCCGCGGACGAGATCGTTGCATTCCGGAGGAGCCTGGACCACCTCGGTGAGCGGCCCGACGACGTCCTCCTCCCCCACGTACGCCAGCTTTTCCCCACGGGTCCGGAGGGCCACCGGGACGAAGGCCCCGCGCCCCTCCCGGGACTCCTTGAGGTAGTGGATGGCCGAGAGACCGTCGGCGTGGTCCCGAACGACGACCGACTGCATCCGCTCGCCGAGGACCGCCTCGACCGCCTTCTCGTACACGACGTCGGTCTCGATCAGGTCGCCCATCACCCCGTAGATGCCTTCCCCGCCGCCTTCCATCGTTCCGCCATTTCCGAAATGGTGGAGGACGGCCCGCACTCCGGAGGAGGTCCAGTCCCGCTGTTCGTAGATCCTGGCCAGGGTCGACCGCCGGGACTCCGCGGACTGGAGGTCCCCCTCGGCGCGCCGCGCCGCGTCGACGGCCGCGTCGAGGCGCGCGTTCGTGGCCGCCAGGAGCGCGCCGGTCTCCTCCCAGGCGATCTCCGCGGCGGACAACGCCGATCGCGCCCCCTCGTCGGCCGAGACGGCGGCGGCGTGGTCGGACGACGCCTTGCCGACCGCCGCAGCCGCCTCGTCGATCCGTTCCGCCAGGCGCGCGAGGGTCCGCTCGACCTCCTCGATCCGCCGGGAGAGCGCCTCCGCTCCCGATTGCGCGGTCGAGTGCTGCGTCACGCGGACCATGAGGTCCGAAGTGGCGCGCCCCGCCTGGTCCTGGCACCGCGTGTGCTCTTCCCGCGCCCGGGCCAACGCCTCCTTCTCCTCGTCCCACCGTCGACGCGTCCGGGACAGCTCGTCCTTCCGCAGCGACGACTCTTCCGCGAAGGCGCGCAGCCGGAGGTCGAGGTCCGCGATCTCCGCATCGAGGACCGCGAGTTCGCCGTCGGCCTCCGCGATCATCCGCCGGTACTGCTCCGCCCGGGCCCGCAGCCCTTCCCACTCCGCCTCCCTGCGCGCCGCCTCCTGTTTCCCGGCGGCGTGCTCCTCGCGCATGCCGGCCAGGACCCTTTCCCGTTCCTCGCGCGCCGCCAGGGCCCGCTCCCGCTCCGCATCCAGCCGCGAGATCTCCGTCCGCGAGGCGATCAGGGAGTCCTCGAGCGAGAGAAGCTCCGCTCCCGCGGCGTCGCACTCTCCGGACATCGCCCGCCGCCTGCGCGTCGCGATCCGGAGGTCCAGCTCCCGCAGCTCCGCCCGCAGCGCCTTGTACCGCTCCGCCTTGCGCACCTGGCGCTCGAGGGTGGCGATCTGGCGCCGGACCTCCTCGAGGATGTCCTTCACGCGGGCCAGGTTCTGGCGGGTGCTCTCCATCTTCCGCTCCGCCTCCTTGCGTCGGACGCGGAACTTGGCGACCCCGGCGGCCTCCTCGATGATCTGGCGCTTCTCCTCGGGCCGGGCGTTGACGATCTCGCCGACCTTCCCCTGGCGGACGATCGCGTACCCGCGGGCCCCCGCGCCGGTGTCGAGGAACAGCTCGGCGATGTCCTTCAACCTGCAGGGGATCCGGTTGATGGAAAATTCGCTCTCGCCGTCCCGGAAGGTCCGTCGGGCGACCGAGATCTCGGAGAACGATTCGTATCCGGGGGGCGCGATCCCGTCGTCGTTCACGAAGGTCAGGGTGACCTCCGCCATTCCGAGCGGTCCCGCGGCGTCGGAGCCCGCGAAGATGACGTCCTCCAGCGCCTTGCTGCGGAGATGCGAGGGAGCGTGCTCGCCGAGGACCCAGCGGATGGCGTCGACGATGTTCGATTTCCCGCATCCGTTCGGGCCGACGATCGCGGTGATCCCGTCGGAGAAATCAAACGTCGTCTTGTCGTAAAACGACTTGAACCCGATGAGTTCGAGCTTTTTCAGCTTCATCCGTACCTGCCGCCCCGAGGGGCCGGAATGGGCAAACCTCTACATAGTGTGGGGCGAGGTGCCGCCAAGCGCAATATATGGTGTTTTCAGGGGATTGTAAAGCAAAAAAGGCGGCCCCCGATAAGAGGGCCGCCAGCGGGAATCGCTACTGTTTGCAGCTACTTCCTTTTCGCCTTCGCCTCCGCCCGCTCCCGGAGAACCGCCTGCGCGGCGGCGAGCCGGGCGATGGGCACCCGGTACGGCGAGCAGGACACGTAGTCGAGGCCGGTCCGGTGGCAGAATTCCACCGACTTCGGGTCTCCCCCGTGCTCCCCGCAGATGCCCACCTTGAGGTTCGGCCGGGTCGCCCTCCCCTTCTGCACTCCCATCCGGACGAGCTGTCCGACACCCCCCTGGTCGAGCGTCGCGAAGACGTCCGCCTCGAGGATGTTGTCCGCGCGCTTCGGGTAGGTCACCTTGCAGGATGCGCAGGAGAGGTCCTTCTCGAGCTTGGCGCCGCACTGCGGGCACAGCTCGGACCGGTTCATGTAGTTCTGGATGAACTTCCCGGAGTCGTCGCGGGAGAATCCGAACGTCGTCTGGGTCAGGTCGTTCGTGCCGAAGGAGAAGAATTCCGCCTCCCGCGCGATCTCGTCCGCCGTCACGGCCGCGCGCGGAAGCTCGATCATCGTCCCCACGGTGTACGGGAACTTCCGCTTGTACCGCTTCATCGTCGCCTCGGCGGCCGCGACGACGATGTCCTTCTGCGCCTTCATCTCCTTGACCATGCTGACCAGCGGGATCATGACCTCGGGCTGGACCCGGATCCCCTCGCGCGTCACCTCGCACGCCGCCTCGAAGATGGCGCGGGCCTGCATCCGGGTGATCTCCGGGTAGTAGATCCCCAGCCGGCAGCCGCGCAAGCCCAGCATCGGGTTGAACTCGTGGAGCTCCTCGACCCGCTCCAGGAGCCGCTTCTTCTCCTCGACGATCGAGCGGTCCGCGTGGATGAGCTCGAGCTTGGTCACCTCCACCATCAGCTCCTCGCGCTTCGGGAGGAACTCGTGGAGCGGCGGATCCAGGAGGCGGATCGTCACCGGGTACCCCTTCATCTCCTTGTAGAGGCCCTTGAAGTCTTCGCGCTGCATCGGCAGGAGCTTGGCCAGGGCTGCCTCGCGGTCCTCCTTCGTGCGGGCGAGGATCATCTCCTGCATGATGGGGATGCGGTCCTCCGCGAAGAACATGTGCTCGGTCCGGCACAGCCCGATCCCCTCCGCGCCGAAGTCGCGCGCGACCCGCGCGTCCCGCGGCGTGTCGGCGTTCGCCCGCACCTTCAGCCGGCGCACGGCGTCGCCCCAGGACATGAACGTCCCGAACGATCCGGTCATCTTGGGGGCGATCAGGGGGACCCTCCCCAGGATCACCTCGCCCGTGCTTCCGTTCAGGGAGATGAAGTCCCCTTCCCGCACGACGCGGCCGCCGACCATGAACCGGTTCGTGGCCTCGTCGACGTCGATCGCCTCGCACCCGGCGACGCACGTCTTCCCCATCTGGCGCGCGACGACCGCCGCGTGGGAGGTCATCCCCCCCTTCGCCGTGAGGATCCCGCGGGAGACGTCCATGCCGTGGATGTCGTCGGGGCTCGTCTCCTTGCGGACCAGGATGATCTCCTTCCCCTCGGTCGCCCACTCGACCGCCTTGTCGGCGTGGAACACGACCGCGCCGGTGGCCGCTCCGGGCGACGCCGGAAGCCCCTTCGCGATCACCTCCACCTTCGCCTTGGGATCGATCACGGGGTGGAGGAGCTGGTCGATCTGCTGCGGCTCGAGGCGCATCAGCGCCTCCTCCTTCGTGATGAGCTTCTCCTTCACCATGTCGACGGCGATCCGGACGGCGGCGGCGGCCGTGCGCTTGCCGTTGCGGGTCTGGAGCATGAAGAGGCGGTTGTTCTCGACGGTGAACTCGAAGTCCTGGACGTCCTTGTAATGCTTCTCGAGCTTCCCGGTGATCCGCATCAGCTGGTCGAAGACCCTCGGCAGCTCCTTCTTCATGTCGCGGATGTGGTGCGGGGTGCGGATCCCGGCGACGACATCCTCGCCCTGCGCGTTGATGAGGTACTCGCCGTAGAATTCCCTGGCGCCGGTGGCCGGATTCCGGGTGAAGCCGACGCCGGTGGCGGAATCGCCGCCCATGTTGCCGAAGACCATCGCCTGGACGTTGACCGCGGTCCCGATGTCGTCGGGGATCCCGTGGGCCTTCCGGTAATATTTCGCGCGGTCGTTGTTCCACGACTTGAAGACGGCGTCGCGCGCCAGCTCGAGCTGGACCAGCGGGTCCTGGGGGAACTCCTTCCCGAGCCGCTCCTTCACCAGCGCCCGGTACTTCCTGCAGAGGTCCTTGAGATCGTCGGCGGTCAGGTCGACATCGTAGGCGACGCCGCGCTCCTGCTTCCGCGCGTCGAAGATGTGCTCGAAATGCTCCTTCGACAGGCCGAGGACGACGTCCGAAAACATCATCAGGAACCTGCGGTAGGAATCGTAGGCGAAGCGGGCGTTCCCGGACTTCTTCGCGAGCCCCTCCACCGTCTTGTCGTTCAATCCCAGGTTCAGGATCGTGTCCATCATCCCGGGCATGGAGAACTTCGCGCCGGAGCGGACGGAGACCAGGAGAGGGTTCTTCGGGTCGCCGAGCTTCTTGCCGATCGCGCGCTCGAGCCTGCTCAGGTGGTTCGCGATCTCCTTCTTCACGTCGGCGGGGAGCTTTCCGCGGTTCTTGTAATACAGGTTGCACACCTCGGTGCTGACCGTGAACCCCGGCGGAACCGGGACCCCCAGGTTGGTCATCTCGGCGAGGCCAGCGCCCTTCCCGCCGAGCACGTCCTTCATCGTGCCGTGCCCTTCGGCCTTCCCGCCCCCGAAAAAGTAGACCCTCTTGGATGCCATTCGTCTCCCCTCCGGTTACCCTTGTTTCGGCTGCCCCGAAGACGCCACCCTGGAGAAGTCCGCCACCGACGAGAACGCCGCGGACAGCCCCTTCAAGAGCGCGAGCCGGTTGTTCTTCACCTTCTCGTCCTTCGCCCTCACGAGAACCTTTTCGAAAAACGCGGCGACCAGCGGCTGCAGCGCCGCCATCTCCCGGAACGCCTGGTCGTACCGGCCGTCCCTCGCCGCCGCCGCAACCCGCCCGGACACGCCCGTGGAGGCGGCGTGGAGGGCGCGCTCCTCGTCGGTCTCGAACAGCTTCGCCGATATGTCGAGGGAACCCTCGTACGCCTTCGAGATGTTGATCGCCCGCTTGAACACCTCCGCGAGGGGCTCGAACGCGGCGTCCGCGCGGAACGCGACCAGCGCGGCGAGCTTCGCCCGGAGATCCACCACGTCGCTCAGGCCCGCGGCGAGCACCGCCTCGACGAGGTCCGAGGGGATGCCCTGGGACACGTGCAGGTTCAGGTACCTCCCGCCGATGAAATCCACGACTTTCCTCTTCACCTCCGCGGGGGGTGCCTTGAGTTTCGCGGCGAGCGTCGCGAGCGACCGATCCACCAGCCCCTCCACGGGGATCCGGAGGTTCCTGGCCTCGAGGATGGATAGGATCCCGAGGGTGTGGCGGCGCAGGCCGTACGGATCCGCGGTGCCCGTGGGGATGAGCCCCACTCCGAAGCAGCCGCACACCATGTCGATCTTGTCGGCGATCGCGACGGCGGCCCCGACTTCGGTTCCCGGCAGGTCGTCCGACTGTCCCTTGGGGAGGTAATGGTCGAGGACCGATTGCGCGACCTCGGCCGTCTCCCCGGTTTTTTCCGCGTAATGCCGTCCCATGACGCCCTGGAGCTCCGGGAACTCCTTGATCACGCCGGTAGTGAGGTCGGCCTTGCTGAGGAACGCCGCGCGGCGGCACGCCTTCGCCTTCCCCGGGAAGCCGAAGGAGGCGACGTATTCGGCGATGTCGGCCATTCGCTCGATCTTCTCCCAGTACGTCCCCATGTCCGCCTGGAAGAGCACTTTTTTCAGCGCCTCCGTCCGGTCGAACAGCGGCTTCTTCAGGTCGTCCCAGTAGTAGAACTCCGCGTCGGACAGGCGGGCGCGGAGCACCCGCTCGTTCCCCGCCACGACCACGCCGCTGTCCGGGACGACCATGTTCGACACGAAGCCGAACGCCGGGGAGAGTCCCCCCGATGCGTCCTCGAAGACGAAATATTTCTGGTTGTTCCGCATCGAGGTGACGAGGACCTCCCGCGGCAGGGCCAGGTACTTCTCCTCGAACCGGCCGGAGAGGACGACCGGGAACTCCACCAGGTTCGCCACGGTCTCGACGAGCGGCTCGTCCTCGACCCATTTCGTTCCCGTCCGCGCCTCGAGGTCCCGCAGCCCCGTGCGGATCCGGGTCTTCCGGTCCTCGAGGTCGACCAGGACCTTCGCGGCGGCGAGCGCTGCGGAGTACTCCGCCGTCGAGGGAAGCTCGATCGGACCCGGAGAGAGGAACCGGTGGCCGTATGTGGTGCGCCCGGAAACCACGTTTCCGAACTGGAACGGCAATACCTCGCTCCCGTACAGGGAGACGATCCAGTGCACGGGCCTCGCGAAACGGACGTCGAGGTCCGCCCAGCGCATCGATTTCTTGAACGGGATGGAGGGGAGGAAGTCGGAGACGATCTTCGGCAGGACCTCCTGGACCGGCCGGG
>JACRNP010000114.1 GCA_016234845.1 Deltaproteobacteria bacterium
CTCCACCGGCGGAGGACTGCAGGAAGTTTCAACTGAGGAGGCGCCCATTGAAGATCCTGGTGACGATCAAGCCGGTCCCGAACCCGGACGAGAAGGTGAAGATCAAGGGGGACGGCAGCGGGATCGTGTTGGACAACATCAAGATGGTGGTCAATCCGTTCTGCGAGATCGCGGTGGAGGAAGCGCTGCGGATCAAGGAGAAGCAGGGCGGCGAGGTGGTGGTGGCGATGGTGGGCCCCAAGGAGGGGGAGCAGCAGGTGCGCACGGCGCTGGCGATGGGCGCGGACCGCGCGGTGCTGGTGGAGGCCGGCGGCGACCTGGACTCCCTGGCGGTGGGGAAGGTGCTGTCGAAGGTGGTGGGGGAGGAGAAGCCGGAGCTGGTGCTGATGGGGAAGCAGTCGGTGGACGACGACAACAACCAGGTGGGCCAGATCCTGTCGTCGGTATTGGGGTGGCCGCAGGCGACGTTCGCGTCGAAGGTGGAGCTCTCCGCGGACGGGAAGAAGGCGCAGGTGACGCGGGAGGTGGACGGCGGTCTGGAGACGATCGAGGTGTCGCTGCCGGCGGCGGTGACGACGGACCTTCGTCTGAACGAGCCGCGGTACGCGTCGCTTCCCGGGATCATCAAGGCGAAGAAGAAGTAAGTGAAGGTGGTGCCGGTGGCGTCGCTGGGGGTGGACATCGCGCCGCGGGTGAAGGTGCTGTCGTACGCCGCGCCGAAGCAGCGGGCGGGCGGCGGCCGCGTGGCCGACGTCCCCGAGCTGGTGTCGAAGCTGAAAAACGAAGCGAAGGTCCTGTAGCCGTAAAACCGGGACGTTGATGCAAACTCCCGCGGAACCGGGACAGACATAACATCGAACGGTCGGAGGCTTCCATGGCGGACATACTGGTAGTGGTGGAGCACCAGGAAGGGATTTTCAAGAAGAACACGCTGTCGGTGGTGACGGCGGCGAAGTCGCTCTCCGCACTGACGGGCGGCGAGGTGGACGCGCTGGTGCTGGGGGACGGCGTCTCCGCCGTGGCGGACACGGTGGCCGGTTCCGGCGTGCGGAAGGTGCTGCTGGGCGAAGGCCCCGCGTTCGGAAAGTATCTGGCGGTGACGTGCGCGCAGGCGGTTGCGGGTGTCGTGAAGGAGAAAGGGTACGGCGCGGTGTTCGCCCCGGCGTCGACGTTCGGGAAGGATTTCATGCCGCGCCTGTCCGGTCTGCTGGACGCCCCACTGGCCTCCGACATCGTGGGGCTGGAAAAGGAAGGGTCGGCGCTTCGGGTGAAGCGTCCGATGTACGCGGGGAACGCGATCGGGACGGTGGAGATGATCGGAAGCCCCCTGCTGTTCACGGTTCGCCAGACCGCGTTCGACGCGGCCCCGATGGGCGGTGCGAAGGCGCCGGTGGAGAAGGTGGCGGTGGCCGCGGACCCGTGCGGCACGTCGTTCGTCGGGCGCCAGGAGACCAAGTCGGAGCGGCCGGAGCTGACGGAGGCGAAGGTGGTGGTCTCGGCCGGCCGCGGCATCAAGGCGCAGGAGAACTTCAAGATGGTGGAGGAGCTGGCCGACCTGTTGAAGGCGGCGATCGGCGCGTCGCGGGCCGCGGTGGACGCGGGGTGGGCGCCCAACGACTGGCAGGTGGGGCAGACGGGGAAGATCGTGGCGCCGGAGCTCTACATCGCGCTGGGGATCTCGGGGGCGATCCAGCACCTGGCCGGGATGAAGGACAGCAAGGTCATCGTGGCGATCAACAAGGACGAGGAGGCTCCGATCTTCCAGGTGGCCGACTACGGTCTGGTCGGCGACATCTTCAAGGCGGTCCCCGAGCTGGTCGCGGAGCTGTCCGCCCTCAAGAGTGCGTAGGAAGGCAGGCCCGCTCAATCCTGGAATCGAGATCCCTGGGCGGGAAAAACGCACGGAGGAGGATGAGGTGAGGAGAGAAGGGATGTGCTCGGGAAACGGCACCGCGGATGCCACGGCCGCGCAGGGCGGGACGAAGGGCCTCGCCCGGATCGAGGACGCCCTCGAGGACATTCGGGCGGGGAGGATGGTCATCCTGGTCGACGACGAGGATCGCGAAAACGAGGGAGATCTGACGATCGCGGCGGATCACGTCACCCCGGAGATCGTCAACTTCATGGCGCGGTACGGGCGCGGGTTGATCTGCCTGACCGTCACGGAAGAACGGGCACGGCGCCTTCGTCTTCCGCCGATGGCGGGGGAGAATTCCTCCCCTTTCGGGACTGCCTTTACGGTGTCGATCGAGGCGAAGTCGGGTGTGACGACGGGGATATCGGCCGCCGACCGCGCGACCACGATCCGCGCCGCTACAGCCCCCGACGCGAAGGCCGATGATCTCGTGCGGCCGGGGCACGTCTTCCCGATCGTGGCGCGCGAGGGCGGGGTGCTCGTCAGGACGGGCCAGACCGAGGGATCCGTGGACCTCGCCCGACTGGCGGGGTGCTCCCCGGCCGGGGTCATCTGCGAGATCATGAAGGAAGACGGAACGATGGCACGGATGCCGGACCTGCGGGAATTTTCGGAGAGACACGGCCTCAGGATCGTATCCATAAAGGATCTGGTCGCGTACCGGGTGCGGCGGGAGAAGCTCGTATCGCTGGTGGGGGAAGCGCGGCTCCCGGTCCGGTCCGCCGGGGAATTCGAGGTCATCGCTTTTCGAAGCGACATCGATGGGCAAACGCACCTGGCGCTGGTCAAGGGGAAGGTCCGATCCGATGCGCCGACCCTGGTCCGCGTCCATTCCGAATGTCTGACCGGGGATGTGTTCGGCTCCCTCCGGTGCGACTGCGGTGAGCAGCTCGAGGATGCCCTGGCGCGTATCCACGCGGAAGGGGAAGGCGTGCTCCTCTACATGAGACAGGAAGGGCGGGGAATCGGGCTGGGAAACAAGATTCTCGCGTACGAACTCCAGGACCGGGGGCTCGACACGATCGAAGCGAACGAGAAGCTGGGATTTCTCCCGGACATGCGGGATTACGGTACGGGCGCGCAGATCCTGAAGGAACTCGGAATCCGCGATATCCGACTGATGACGAACAATCCCCGCAAGATCGTCGGTCTGGAGGGGTACGGACTGCGCATCGTGGAACGGCTGCCGATCGATGTCGGCCCCAACCCCGTCAATGCAGGGTACCTGTCGACGAAAAGACGGAAATTGGGGCACCTGCTCGCCGAGACCGCCGCCGTGGGGTCGCGGAACACCTGTGGGACCTGATTCGCATTCCGGAGGAGAAGCGCATGGGCGGACACATCAAGGAATACGATGCGATCGTCATCGGCGCGGGACTGGCCGGCCTTTCCTGCGCCAACGCCCTCCTGAACAGGGGGAAAAGCGTCTGTGTACTGGAAAAGGAACCGAAGGTGGGGGGGTGCCAAAGCTTTTTCCGGCGGAACGGGTTCCTCTTCGAGTCGTGCCTCCACTCGGTGGCCGAGACGTATGACGGTGGGCCGGTCCTGGCCGTCCTGAAGGCGATCGGGGTGGAGCCTCCGTCCTTTGTGAGGCTGGACCCCGCCTTCTGCTATGTATTCCCGGACCGGACATTCGCGGTTCCGCAGGAGATGCGGGACCAAAAGGATTCCCTGAAGCGGGAATTCCCCGAGGAGGCCGCCGGGATCGACCAGCTCTTCGACCGGATGGATCGGATCTACGACGGCCTGGGAAAGTTGCCGGAGGTTACCCCTCCCGTCGCCGAAAACGTCGGGCTGGTGTTCCAGGACCTGCTCGACAAGTTCCTGACCGATGGGAAATTGAAGGCCGTGATTTCCGGGTTCTGGGGATATCTGGGCATACCCCCGTCCAAGGCATCCTCCCTGGTCCTTTCCGGGTTCAATGCCTCGATCGGCAATCACGGGAATTTCTTCCCGCGGGAAGGGGTGCTCGGGATCCTGACGCCCTTGAGAAACGGCATCCTGTCCCGAGGCGGGAAGATCTTCACGAACGCCAAGGTGAGCAAGATCATCGTCGGTGACGGCAAGGCGGAAGGGGTGATCCTCGAGAGCGGGGAGTTCGTCCGGGGAAACGCCGTCATTTCCAATGTGGACGCGTTGACGACTTTTTTCGGAATGGCGGGGGAGCAGCACCTTCCCGCCGCGTTTTCCGAACGGCTGAGAGGGTTGGAGCCCACGCTGTCCGCGCTCAGCGTCTACCTCGGGATAAGAAACGACGTACCCCTGCCGGGAAATCTTTCGGTCGCGAACCTGGTGTATCCGGGGTACGACATGGAACGTCAATACGAGGCGATCCGGAGGGTGGAAATCGAGGAAATGCCCTACGCGCTCTCGATTCCGACCTTTGTGAACCCTTCCGTCGCGCCGCCGGGCCATCACATCGTCAGCCTGTTCATGGCCGTTCCGTACGGATTGCCGGACGGGGCCTCCTGGAGGGAGAAGAAGGATGAATTCACCGATCGGTTCATCCGGGTCGCGGAGAAGGCGATCCCCGGGCTGCGCTCGCGGATCGTCGTAAAGGAATCCGCGACGCCCGACACCCTGGTACGTTACACGGGAAACCGTTTCGGGGCGGTCGGCGGGTGGGACTACACGCCGGCATCGATTGCGAATCGACCCGTGAACAGGTCGCCGATCGAGGGGTTATGGTTGACCGGTCATTGGACCGTCCCGGGTGTCGGCATCCACGGGGCCATCCAATCGGGGTGGATCACCGCCTCGATGATTCCGTGAGCGGCGAAGGCAGCCGCCATGAAGCACCCAAGGGTGTGCAGGGAGTGCGAGTTCTGGGTCGTGATCGAGGAGGACGACGGCTATTGCCGCAGGCCGGTTCCCCGCGCGGCGACCGACGAACTTCCCCCCGGCGAAGAAAAGGAACTCCTGGAAAACGCTGATTGCAAGCAAGACTGATCGTACGACGATATCGCTCAAGGATCATGCGTTTATTGCCGGAGAGCGGAAAAGAAGAAGGAGGATCCGATGCAAGGAAGGGGAGCGAAGGTTTCGCGCAGAAATTTCCTCATGTTATCGGGAATGACGGCGGCTGGTGCGGC